>JAEUMU010000202.1 GCA_016791325.1 Hyphomonadaceae bacterium | reverse complement strand
AAGGGATGAGCGCCTCGCGCGGACTCACCACCACCGCGATCAGCGGCAGCACCGCGCCGGCGCTGAATGTCGCCGCCGAAGCCAAGGCGGCCTGGACCGGGCGCGCGGTGGTGATTTCCGAAATGCCCAGTTCATCGCGTGCGTGCGCGCCGAGGGCATCCTTCGCCATCAATTGCTCAGCGACCTGGCGGGCAAGATCTGGCGTAAGCCCCCGCCCGACGTAAATGCTCGTCAGCTCCTCGACCTCGAACTCGGGCTGATCGCGCAGCTCCGCGCGTTCGCGGGCGAGGTCGGCGTTCTCAGTGTCCGATTGCGAACTCACCGAAACGTATTCCCCCGCCGCCATCGACATCGCGCCAGCCACCAGGCCAGCTACGCCCGCGACCAGAATGTCGCTCTTGCCCGCCGAAGCCGCGGCCACGCCGATGATCAGGCTAGCGGTGGAGACGATGCCGTCATTGGCGCCGAGAACAGCCGCACGCAGCCAGCCAATGCGCTCCACGAGGTGACGCTCGGTGTGCGACCTAGGCATTGCTGCTCCGCTGCGGCGCCGACCTATGGCAGGTGCGCTTCCAAGAACCAGAGATCCATATCCATCTGCTTGGATACGCCGGTGAAGAGATCGGCGGTATCCTTATCGTCCGCCTCATCCGCCGCATCGATCGCCTCGCGCACTAGCTTGCCGAATTGCGCAACGCGATCGGCCAGCGCTTCGATATGTTCGCGCTCTTTGGTAATGTCGGCTGGGTAAGCGGTGAGCTTTGACCCCTTGGCCACGCCCTGCGTGGTGCCATCGACCTGTCCGCCCAGCATGACGGCGCGTTCGGCGATTTCATCGACAAAGCCGCTCACGCGCCCCTGCATCGCATCAAACATCTCATGCACGGCGATGAAGTTCGGTCCCTTCACGTTCCAGTGCGCTTGTTTGAACGCCAAGCGCAGATCAATCGCATCCGCCAGCCGCGCATTGAGCAGCGCAATCATGGCTTTGCGGGTGTTGTCCGGAAGGTCGTTGCGGGTCTTGTGCATTGCTGTTCCCTCGAAGATTCACGTTCGCCCTATGTGGTTTGCAGGCCGCGCCCAGACAATGCCATGCTTGCAAAGATACCGCGCCTGCCTGGGTGCGATTTGCCCATAATCAAAGCGTCGCCAGCCAGTCGATGATGAGGGCGGTGGCGGTTTCGGGGGCCTCCTGTTGGGTCCAGTGGCCGATTTTGGGAATGAGATGGGAACCGCGATGGTCGGCGGCGTTGGCGGCCATGCGCTCGAACGCACCCTCCGCCGATCCGCCAAACATCTTCAACACGAGGTCACGCTCGCCTACCAAGAAGAGCGAAGGCTGATGCACGATGCGATCCTTGATCGTGCTCATGTATTCGAAATCGCGCGTATGATTGCGATATCGGTTGAGCGGGCCGCGGAACCCCGATTGCGTGAACTCCTGCACAAAATAGTCGATATCCTGCGGCGTCAGCCAGGGCGGAAAGGGGTCTGGATCCGGCATGCCGTCCAGCAGTGCATCGCCAACCTTCTTATCGCCCCCGCCCCAGGCGCCGCCGGATTCTCCGCCGCCGGCGTAATAGAGCTTGCGCAAGCCGCCGCGCACATCGGCCTCGAACGCGGCTTCCGCCACGCCTTCATCCTTGAAATAGGCCTGATAGAAGAACTTGCCCTGATCGGTGTACATGGCCTTGATCAGCGCATCGAGGGACATCGGCGGCAGGCCGAAATACGGCACGCTCAAGCCGGCCACAGCGCGCACCTGCTTGGGATGCAGGACGGCTGTGTGCCAAACGATCGGCGCGCCCCAATCATGGCCGATGATCACGGCGGGCGCGCCCGGCGAGAGCGCATCGATCACGCCTGCCACATCGGCGGCGATCTCCTTGATGGCGTAAGCCTCGACCGCGTGTGGCTTGGACGAACCACCATAGCCGCGCACGTCGATCGCGCAGGCGGTGAAGCCCGCCGCGGCGAGCGGCCCCATCTGGTGGCGCCACGAATACCAGCTTTCGGGAAAGCCGTGCACCATGACCACGAGCGGTCCGTCGCCCTGCACAGCGGCGCGGATGGTGACGCCGTTGGTTTCGATGAAGCAGAATTGCGGATTCATGCGGGCTCCTCGCCGATGGCTTCTGCGGCTTCCTCATTCAGCGCCTTGCCACCGCGGCGCGGGCGCACGAACGGAGTGGGTTGGGGTGTTTCGGCGTTGCCGCGGATCAACGCGCGCCCAGCTTCCAGGCCCCCGGCCAATTCCAGCTCGATGCGCTGCGCATCGCGCTCGCGCACTTCTTCGATAGTCTCGGCCACTTCCATATCGCTGGCGCCCAGTTCGCGCAGCACAGCCTGGCTGAACGTCAGCGCGGATTCAAACACCTCGCGGACCTGATAATCCACGCCGGCCTTGATCAGCCGATGCACATGCCCGCGATCGAACGCGCGAACGAACAATTTCGCGAGCGGAAACTCCGCCTTGCACAGCGCGACGATGCGATCGGCCGCCTCCGGCTTGTCGACGCAAACAAGAATGGCCTCCGCCGTGCCGGCGCCGGAGGCGCGTAGAACATCGAGCCGCGTGCCGTCGCCGTAATACACTTTGAACCCGAAATTGGCGGCCGCCTGGATCATCTCCACATCGACCTCGATCAGCGAAATATCGACGCCCCGCGCCAGCAGCGGCTGGCTCACGACTTGGCCAAAGCGGCCGAAGCCAATGAACAGCACCCGCCCCTGCAGATCGTGCGCATCCTCCACGCCGTCGCGCGAAGGCTCGGGCGGGGGAGGCTGAAAACGATTGAGCACGAGCACCACGAGCGGCGTCAGCGCCATCGAGATGATGACGATGGCTGTCATGATCGCAGCGATGCGGGCGTCCATCACGCCTGCGCTAAGCGCGGCGGCATAGAGCACGAACGCGAACTCACCGCCCTGCGCGAACAGCGCGGCGCGGTGCAGCGCTTCGCGGTGATCGGCTTTGAACAAGCGGGCGATGGCGTAGATGCCGAGCGCCTTGACAATCATGAACGCCAGAACGCCGGCGCCGATCAGGCGCCACTCGCTCACCACCGCGGAGACATCGAGCGCCATCCCCACGCTGATGAAAAAGAGCGCGAGCAAAAGGCCGCGGAAGGGCTCGACGTCGGCCTCCAGCTGGTGGCGGAATACTGAATCCGAAAGCAGCACGCCCGCCAGGAACGCGCCCATCGCCATCGAAAGCCCGCCCCATTGCATGAACAGCGCCGCGCCCAGAACGACCATCAGCGCCGCCGCCGTCATCACCTCGCGCGCGCCGGAGCGGGCCAGGATCGCAAACAGCGGATTGAGCAGCCACTTGCCCGCGGCGAACACAGCCGCGATGGAAGCCAATGCAATGGCTACGCTCTGCCAGGCTGGCCGCGCCGCGGCCGCATCCGCCGCGCCCGTACCCAGCACGGCGCCCAGCAACGCCACACCTACCAGCAGCGGCACGATCATCAGATCTTCCAGCAGCAGGATCGAAACCGCGCGTTGGCCCGATGGCTCAGCGGTTTCGTTAGCGTCGTCCAGCATTTTCATGATCACGGCCGTCGACGAAAGCACGAACCCCGACGCACCGATCACCGCCGCCGGCCACGCAATGCCGGCTGCGACGCCCACCAGCGAAAGCAGCACCGCGCAGGTGACGACTTGCGCCAGCCCCAGCCCGAAAATCTCTCGCCGCAACGCCCACAGCTTCGCGGGGCGCATTTCAAGACCGATAATGAATAGGAACATGACGACGCCGAATTCGGCGACGTGCAGAATGGAAATGGGATCGTCGATCAGGCGCAGGCCGAACGGCCCGATCGCCAGCCCAGCCACCAGATAACCCAGCACCGAGCCGAGCCCCAGCCGTCGAAACAGCGGCGCGGCCACCACCGCCGTCGCCAATAGTGCCACGGCGTGGCCCAATTCCAGACCACCGCCATGGGCTAACTCAGCCGCCATCCATCACCTCACGCCTGCTCACAAGCGCAGGTGGCGCCCCGCACCCAGCTTGTGAACCCCTCACATCGCACGAAACCCTCCACCGGGCGCGAATCATTTATGATCCCTCCCTTCCCCCAACCGGAGCCGGCGATGATCGAAAACACCAAGCTGACCGCGCTTGTCGCCTCGCGCATCTGCCATGACATGGTGGAGCCCATGAGCGCGATCATCCAGGGCTTGGAGATGATCAAGGGCGCGGACGGCAAAACCGACCCCGACGCGCTCTCGCTGCTCGATAGCGGCGTGGGCAAGGCCTGGGCCAAGCTGGAATTCTTCCGCTTCGCGCTGGCGGGTGCGATGGCCGAAGGGGAAAGCGAACTGGAAGAAGGCCGGGCGGTCGCGGTGAAGCTCTACTCGGTGTTGAAGCCAGAATTGGTTTGGAGCGCGCCGGCCGTGACGATGCCGCGTCCAGCGGTGCGGGTGATCGTGAACTTGTTGCTGATCGCCAACGAATGCCTTCCGCGCGGCGGCACAGTGGAAATCTTGGCCGAAAAGACGGCCGAAGGCGGGGAAGTGCGCGTGATCGCCACCGGCCAGCGGGCCAAGCTGCGCGAAGCCACGGCGGCCGCATTGCGGGGGGAGAACGAAGCCGAACTCTCCGGTCACACCATCCAACCGACCTTGACCGGCCTGCTCGCCCGCCAAGGCGGCGTGGAACTCGCGGCCCGCGAAGGCGAAGAGCGCGTGGAGCTGATCGCGCGCTCGGCCAATTTCAGACTGTAAAGGGCTGTTAACCGAAGCGGCGGAGAGAATCCGGCGAATCCGACCGGAGCCTTTTCATGAGACGCTGCCTCGTCGTGGACGACAGCCGTGTAATCCGCAAAGTGGCGCGCCGCATTCTCGAAGACATGCGCTTCGAGATCGAGGAGGCCGCAGATGGCGCAGAAGCCCTGCGCGCCTGCCGCCGGCAAATGCCGGATGCGGTGCTGCTGGATTGGGCCATGCCGGTGATGAGCGGCATCGATTTCCTGCGCCAGCTGCGCCAGGAGCCGGGCGGCGACAAGCCGCGCGTCATCTTCTGCACCACGGAAAATGACGTCGAGCGCATCACCGAGGCGCTGAAGGCCGGCGCAGACGAATACATGATGAAGCCGTTCGACGGCGACATCCTGGCCTCCAAATTCGCCGAAGCGGGACTGGCCTGATGCTGAGCGAAGCCGAATTCGTGCTCACCGCGCGCGAAGTTAAGGCGCGCACCGGCGCACTGCTGACACGCGAAATGGCGGCGGCGGCGGAGACGCGGTTGGCGCCTTTGGCCCGGCGCGAAGGGTTCAGCAGCGTTTCGGAAATGATCTCCGCCGCGCGCACCCGGCCCGACGGGCGCACCTGGGCGCAAATTGCCGATGCCCTGCTTCAGAGCGAAACGCGCTTCTTCCGCGATCGCGCGCTGCATCAGCGCTTCATCACCGACTTGCTGCCGCAGGCCATCGCCAGGCGCGGACACGAACGCGTCCGCGTGTGGAGCGCCGCGTGCGCCAGCGGCCAGGAGCCCTATTCCATCGCCATCGCGCTGGAAGACATGCGCGCCGAAGGCAAGACGCCCGCGTGCGAAATCATCGCCACCGATATTTCCGAGCGGCTGCTCGAGAAGGCGCGCGCCGGGCTTTACACCCAGTTTGAAGTGCAGCGCGGGCTGCCGATCCGCAAACTGATCGCCTATTTCGAGAAGGCGGGCGATCTCTGGCGCATCAGCGACCGCATTCGCGCCTCCGTAAAGTTCGACAGCCACAATCTGATGAAGCACCCCGGCGCGCTCGGCCAATTCGACTTCATCTTCTTGTGCCACACGCTGCCCGGCTTCGACGTTGATGCGCGCCTGGCGGTGTTCAACCGCGCGCTCGATGCACTTTCGCCGGAAGGCGTGCTGCTGCTGGGCGAAGGCGAAACGCTGCCCGACGGCGCGGAAGGCGTGACGCTGGAGCATGGCGTGGTGCGGCGCGCGAAAGCGGCGCGGGCGGCGGCTTAAAGCCTTACGCAACTCCAGTAACAATCCGCTGGCGGCGCGGCGTCCAGCCGGGCTGGCGGCGGCTCAGTCCCCCATCTCTTCCAGCGTTTCTTCGCGCTCGATCCTGAGCGCCGTCAGCTGGTTGCGCTGGCGGCGAAGCACTTGGAAGCGATAGCCGTGGAAGGCGAAACGTTGGCCGGGCTCGGGGATGGCTTGCGCTTCGTGGATCACGAGGCCGGCAATGGTGACGGCCTCTTCGTCTGGCAGATCCCAGTTCATGGCGCGGTTCAGATCGCGGATCGGCACCGCGCCATCGACATTGACGCTGCCATCGGGCTGCGGGCGCACGCCTTGCACCATGATGTCGTGCTCATCCTTGATGTCGCCGACGATCTCTTCGAGTATATCCTCCAGCGTGACGAGGCCCATCAGCAGGCCGTATTCATCGACCACGAGCGCGAAATGCTCGCGCCGGCGCAGAAAATCCGCCAGCTGATCTTCGGCTGAGGTGGTCATCGGCGTGAAGCGCGGCTCACGCATGATCTCGCGCACGTCGAACCCGTCGCGCCCATGCTCGGCGATGGCGCGGAACAGATCGCGCGCATGCAGAATCCCGACGATGTTTTCGTGCTCATCCTTGTAAAGCGGCAGGCGCGTGTGGCTGGAGGCCATGGCCTGGGCGATGATCTCGCGCGGGGGCAAATCGACATCGATCATCTTGATCGACTTGCGGTGGATCATCACGTCGGCGACGGTGAGCTCGGAAAGATCGAGCGCGCCAAGCAGACGGTGGCGGGTTTCGGCTTCGACGCCGCCCTCCTCCGCGTGCATCTCAACCGCGCCGGCGATTTCAGCGCGGGCGGCCGTCAGCACGTCAATGGTTTCATCCACGCGTACGCCGAACAGCTTGAGCCCGTTATTGACGATCCACTGCACGGCGCCGACGATGGGGGCCAGGATGCGCACCATCCATTGCACCGGCAGCGATACGAAGCGCGCAATCTTATCGGCTGAGGTGATGGCGTAGGTTTTCGGGCCCACCTCGCCGAAAATCAGCAGCAAGGGCGTGAGCACGATGGTGGTGACGAGTGGGGCGAGATCGCCGTAAAGGCCAGTGAAGATGCTTGAGCTGATGGCGGAGGCGGCGACCTGCACGAGGTTAGCGCCGAGCAGCACCGCGCCGATCATGCGCTCGCGGTTTTCGTTGAGCTTGTTGACACGCGCGGCGAGGCGATCACCTTCCCGCTCAAGCGTCGCCATGCGCGCGCGGCTGGCGCCGGTCAGCGCGGTTTCAGCGGCGGAGAAGAACGCGTTGAGCAGGATAAGCCCAACGATGACGAGAGCGGCGACGAGAAGGGCGGTGGTCATTTTGTCTCTTCGGCTAACAGCGCGCGGACGGCTTCAGCGTCGGCGCTGCGCTGGATGAAGGCGCGGCCGACGCCGCGCGCAAGAATAAGCGTAAGCGCGCCGGCTTCGGCTTTCTTATCGGCGGCCATGAGCGCGATAAGCTTTTCAGGATCGAAGGGCGCGCCGGGCAGCTCGCGCAGATCGGTGGTGAAGCCGGCGTTGTCAAGGTGGCGGCGCACGCGGGCGGCGTCTTCGGCGGCGCACAGGCCGCTCTGCGCGGAAAGGGCGAAGGCCAGCGCCATGCCGGCGGCGACCGCCTCGCCATGCACCAGCGCTTGATCGTAGCCGCCATGGGCTTCCAGCGCGTGGGCGAAGGTGTGGCCGAGATTGAGCAGTGCACGATCGCCCTGCTCGGTTTCATCGGCCTCCACCACGCGGGCCTTGGCGGCGATAGCGGTGGAGATGGCGTACGCCATCGCATGGGGCTCGCGCGCGAGGACGGCCGCGACATTGGCTTCGCACCAGGCGAAAAACGCCGCGTCGTTGATGAGGCCGATCTTCACGATCTCCGCGTAGCCGGCCCGCAGTTCACGAGGCGGCAGCGTGGCCAGCACGCCGGTATCGGCCAGCACCAGGCGCGGCTGGTGGATCAAGCCGATTAGATTCTTGCCCTCGGGCGTATCGATCGCGGTTTTGCCGCCGACGCTGGAATCCACCTGGGACAAAAGCGTGGTGGGGATTTGCACGAAATCGACGCCGCGCTTCACCAGCCCCGCAGCAAGGCCGGTGAGATCGCCGATAACGCCGCCGCCAAGCGCGATGATGAGATCGCGGCGGTGGACGCCCGCCTGCAGCAAGTTGCGCGTGAGCAATTCCAGGCCATGGAAGCTCTTGGTCTG
>JAEUMU010000196.1 GCA_016791325.1 Hyphomonadaceae bacterium | reverse complement strand
CTGGTGTTGTCTAGTTCGAAGCCAAGGCTGTCTTCGTTGACAATGCGCGGGTCTGCGGCGTTTTCGCTGGCGTAGGCGGCGGTGACCACGGGTTCGATCACAAAGTCCCAGCGCTCGCCGCTGCGCATGAACGGCCAGCTGATTTCCGCGCCCGCCAAACCGAGACCGCGGGAAATGGTCTCGCCGCTCCAGCCAACAGGCTCGACGCGGTAAACATCTCCGCGCGCTTGCGCGAACGGGCTGAACACGATGCCCGGCCCAGCGATGTAATCGCGTCGCCACGTCGCCCCCAGAGAGAAGCGCGCCGTATTGCCCAGCACCGGGTTCTTGTCGCGCTGCAGCACGACGGCGCTTGTCTGCACGCGCAGCTGACCGTCCAGGATCGGGTCCGTGAACACGCGCTCAGCCTCGAACATGGGCAGCACGTTTGGCAGTAGGTCGGGCGTGTAAAAAGAGCGAATGCCCTGCAGTGAGATGAAGTTCGTCGCCGTGTAAGAGCGCGCGTCCTGGCCGATCGCGAAGAGTTGCGAGGCCAAGCGCGTATCGTTGCCGATATACGGCCCCCGCACCTCGCCGGCGCCTTCAACCTCGTAGCGTGCAATGAACAGGTCGTCGGTCACACGCTCGGCGCCGAAACCCCACTCCCAGTAATTGTCGACGCGGAAGCGGCCATTGGCGAACAAAGCGCCGCGGAACAGGTCTTCGCCGAAGCGCTCGCCGTTGCCGTCGAATTCGCGTTCCTGTGTGAATGCGGTGCTGACATTGACCCGGCCTGACCAGAACCGCCGGCGATAATCCACGCCGAACAGCGGATTGACGTTCTGATGCGCGCGCACGAACACCGTGGCGTCATCAAACGGCGAAATCGCCCAATAATAGGGCTGAGTGTAGTGCGCGCCGAGGCGGCGGTTGCGGCCAATATTCGGCGGCAGAAAGCCCGAGGTGCGCCCGACGCTCGGATCGGGGTGCGCGAAGTAGGGCAGGTAGAAGATCGGCGCGCCCACCACTTCGAGCACCGCGCCCTGGTAAGAGATGGTGCGCGTTTCACGATCTTGTATGGCGCGTCTGGCGCGTAGCGCCCACGTCGGTGGGCGGTTGCTGTCGGCGCAAAGCGGGCAGGACGTATAGACGATATTGCGAAGCTCGCTTTCGCCCTCGCCATGCCGGAACGCCGCCCGTGCTACGAGCGTGCCCTCGGTGCCCAGACGCGCGCGCAATTCCGATGCGACGGCGATATTGAGGTCTTCGTCGGCCTCAACCTGTTCGGCATACGTAACCGTGCCGTCCGGCAGCACGATCTCGACATTCCCCGACGCGCGAATGACGCCGGTGTCCAGATTATAGACGAGTTCCTCGGCCCGCATCGTGCGGCCTTGATAGTGCACTTGCACATCGCCGCGTGCAGTGATTGTGCGACCCTGCTGATCGTCGATGATCTCGTCCGCTTCAAGCTGAACGCGATCGGTTTGTGCGCCTGCGCCCGCGCCGGCTTCAACCGGTTGCGGCGTGGTTTGCGCTAAAGCGGTCGCCGGCCCCGCGGTGACCGCAAGAGCCGCTGCGAGCGCCGCCCAGCTCAAAGGCGTCCGCTCAGCCGACCGATCGGCCTTCTCCCCCGAACGGACCATTCCCGGTTCCCTCTGCGCGACTCCCCGTTTCTACCTAAACGCCCGCCATACGGGGCGTCCAGCGTCCGACGCCGCAAAGGGGAAGTGGTGTGGCGCCGTCTCATCCATCTTCAAGGAAAGCAACCATTGACATGGCGATGAATAGGCCCGCAGCCGGCCCACTCCAGGCCGCGACCAAGGCCGGAACGCTTTGGTTGATAGCGAAGGCCCCCGCCAGCTGGCTGTAGAAGAACAGAAACAGCCCGATGCCGACCCCCGCCGCCCCCCAGTGCGCCAGATTGCCGAGGCGCTGCAATTGCAGCGAGAACGCCGCGCCCAAGGCCGCCATGGCCGCCAGCAGCAGCGGGTAGGCCAGCAGCGTCTGCCATTTGAGTTCGTAGCGGGTGGGCGCAAAGCCGGCCTCACGCGCCTCCCGGATGAATCCCGGCAGCTGCCAGAACGAAAGCGAAGCGGGGGTGACGAACCGGTCGATCAATTCGTTGGCGTCGAGCGTGGTGGGGATTGCCAGGTGCGCCTGCGAAACCGGGCGCGCGCCGGGCGTCGCCTCCACCAGGTTTGAAAGCTGCCAAAAGCCCGGCCGCAGTTCGGCGCGCTCGGCGCGGATGCGGCGGGTGAAGCGCAGCACCTCTTGCTGCTCCTCAAAGAAGATGAACGTCGCGCCCAGCAACGTCGAGCCATTGGCCTCCACGCCGTCTGCGTGAATCACGATCTGCCCCTCGCGATCGCCCTGGCGGATCCAGACGCCGCTGGCGTTGCTGTTGCCGGTTCCAGAAATCTCGGCCGATTTCTCTTCCTCGAAGATGCGATAGGCGGCCGCCCCAACGGGGTTAAGCGCCAGCACCACAAGCACGCCCACCACCAAACCCAAAAACGCCGAGGGCGTAAGAAAGCGCCATGCCGAAATCCCCGCGGCGCGAAGCGCCACCAGTTCACTCGAACGGTTCAGCCCGATAATGGCGATCATGCTTCCGGCCAGCACAACGAACGGCAATGTCTGCTCAATCAGCATCGGCGTTTTCAGCAGCGTAAGCCGCAACGCTTCGCCGACGCTGAGCTCAGTGCGGGTGCCCACGGTGCGCATTTGCTCAACGAGGTCGATCAGCAGAATCGAAGCCAGAACGCCCACCAGCGCGATCGTCACGCCAAGTATCGTGCGCACCAGCAAGTAACGGCCCAGGCGTGAAAGCAGAAAACCCATGCCTCAAGCCCCTTCCAGCACGGACGGGCCGATCTCGGTACGCCGTCGTCGCGGCGCACGCCCGCCCATCACGAAGGCCGCGATCACGATCGTCGCCAAAGGCAGCGCATACTGCACGGGGTTCAGCGAAGCGTTATCCGCCGCAGCGGCTTCCGCCGCCAGCGCGAGCAGGCGCACCACCAGCGCAACCACCGCCGTAATCATGATGCGCTTTCCATATCCCCGCCGGCTGAACTGGCCCAGCAGCACCCCCGCCATCGCCACCATCGCCAGCGCTATGTTCAAGAGCGGCGAAGCAAGCCGCGCGTGTGCTTCCGCCAGGAAGCGCTCGGTATTGTGTTGATCGTAGGCTGAGGTCATGTCCGGAAACAGCAGCTGATACAGCGTGCGATCCGAGGCTTTGAGGAAGAAATATTCCGGCTCCTCGAGAGTTCCGCTTCCCATCTGCAGCACGTAACGGTCGAAATCCAACACATCGACAGAGCCGTCCGCCACTTGGCGTTGCACCTGGCCGTCGCGCATGACGATGGCCGGAGCGCCGTCGATGGTGACGATAGCGCCCGCGCGCGCGGTGTAGGTGATCGGATATTCCGGCCGCGCGTCGTTGATCAGGAGGTCGCGCAATTCGCCCCCGCCGCCGCGCTCGCGCGCATAAAGCGTGAGGTTAGGGCTCGGGAACGTGAACGAGCCTTCTTCAATCAGGCTTGAGGCGATGTCTGTGCGCAGCGCGTAGAAGACCTCACGCCGCTCCTTAAACGCCCAGGGCTGAACCACCACGTTGATCGCCAAGTGCGCCAACGCCGCCAGCACCGCCAGTTGCAGGATCGGCCGTGCGATCCGTTGGCGGGATACGCCGGCCGCATAAAGCACAGCGATCTCGCTGTCGGTGGTCATGCGGTTGATCGCGTAGATCACAGCGATGAACACCGCCATCGGCAGGATCAGCGAAATTAGTTGCGGAAGCGCAAGGAGCGTGACCCAGGCGAACGCGAAGCCC
>JAEUMU010000179.1 GCA_016791325.1 Hyphomonadaceae bacterium | reverse complement strand
TCCTGCTGTCTCAGCTTGGCCACCTCGGCGGCGCCATCGCGCAGCGCCACAGTCTTGTTCCAGCTTGTATCCACCTCGCCAGAGCGGGTGGCGACGTATTTGGTGATGCCGTTGAACTGCTTTGCGATCTCGGCGTCCGGGCCGTTCTCCGAGTAGGGCCAATGGGCGGCGAAGATTTCGTAGGTCTTGCGGCCAAGCAGCAGATCATAAGGCTGGCCGAACAAGGCGCCGATCTCCTCGCCGAAAACGGGGTCGGTATCGGCCAGCGGCGCGACCCAACCGCCGAAGGCGAAGCCGCCGGTGGGATCTTCCGCCGGCCCGCCGGGCGCCTGAATCACGCCATCGAGAGAAACGAAGGCGGCGACGATCACTTTGCGCATGGGAACTCCTTAGTGCTGAGCCTAGGACGCGCGGCGGCGGACGCTCCCGACATCGGGGTTCACATTAACGGGTTGGCGAGCGGCGCGGTCCAATCCTGCCGCGCATGGCGCAACATTTTGATCTTATCGTCATTGGTTCGGGCCCAGCGGGGCGGCGGGCGGCGGTGCAGGCGGCCAAGCTGAAGAAGAGCGTGCTGGTGGTGGAACGCGGGCGGCGCGTCGGCGGCGTTTGTGTGCACACCGGAACAATCCCCTCAAAGACGCTGCGCGAAACGGTGCTGAATCTCTCCGGCTGGCGCGAGCGCGGGTTTTACGGGCGCGCCCACCGCAACAAGACCGACATCACGGCCGAGGATTTGCGCCGGCGGCTTTCCATTACGCTCGACCACGAGGTGGAGGTGCTGGAGCACCAGTTCGCGCGCAACAATGTGAGCTGGGTGGCGGGGGCGGCGCGTTTTCTGGCGCCGCACGCCATTGAGGTGACGGGAGAGGCCGGGGAGGTGCGCCACTTTCACGGCGACCGCATCATCATCGCCGTCGGCACGCGCCCGTACCGGCCAGACCATATCCCGTTCGACGGCGAGACCATAGTGGACGCCGACGAGGTGCTGGAGCTGAAGCGGCTGCCGCGTTCGTTGGCGGTGATCGGCGCGAGCGTGATCGGGGTGGAATACGCCACCATCTTCTCCGCGCTCGATGTGAAAGTGACGCTGATCGAGCCGGGCGACGGGCTGCTCGGCTTCGTCGATCGCGAATTGGTGGATGAGTTCATTCACGACCTGCGCGATCGGGGCGTTTCGCTGCGCTTCAAGAGCAAGGCGGCCAGTGTTGAGAAAATCGGCGGGGGGTGTCTGGTGCGGCTGGAAGATCGCCGCCAGATCGCCGCCGACATGGTGTTGTTCGCGGCCGGGCGCATCGGTGCGACGCAGGCGCTTAATCTGGCCGCGGCGGGGCTGGAGGCGGATGCGCGCGGACGCATCGCAGCCGACCCTGCAAGCTTCCGCACAGCGGCGGCGCACATCTATGCAGTTGGCGATGTGATCGGCTTTCCTTCGCTGGCCTCCACCTCGATGGAGCAGGGGCGCATCGCCGCCTGCCACGCCTTCGACGAACCGGCGCACGCGCCGCCGCAATTCTTTCCCTATGGCATCTATTCAGTGCCGGAAATCTCCACTGTGGGCATGACGGAGGAAGAGGTGCGCGCCAAGGGGATCGCGTATGAGACCGGCATCGCGCGTTTCCGCGAGACATCACGTGGGCACATCATGGGGCTCAATTCCGGCTTCATGAAGATGATCTTCGCACTGGAGACGCGCCGCTTGCTGGGCGTGCACATTGTCGGCGAAGGCGCGACAGAGCTGATCCACATCGGGCAGGCGGTGCTCAATCTTGGCGGCGGCTTGGATTATTTCGTGGAGAACACGTTCAACTATCCCACGCTCGCGGAAGCCTACAAGATCGCCGCGCTGGATGCGTTCAATCGCATGCCCACACGCGGGCGCGCGGCGGTGCATGACCTGCAGGACGCCGTGGCGCGGGCGGCGGCGCGCGGCTAGCGGGCGGTCACGCTGGTTTAGAACGGCGCCGTCGCGCTGGCGCTGGCGCGGGCGTGAGCGGTGCGGGCAGCAGATCGTGTTGCGAGGCCGGCGGGGGCTTGATGCCGCCGAAGAAGGCGCGCGCGGCGTTATCTATGGCCTTTTCCCACCGCTCAGAATGGCGCACCGGCAAGCCGAACTTCTTGCCCATTGCCAGGAACACGAGCTCCGGCACGTCGATGGCGCAGGCGCGTTCGAGCCCCTGAAAGCCCGGCGCCGAATTGGCCTCACACACGCGATAGCCGTTTTCATCGAACAGAATGTCGATGCCGGCGATGTCGAGTTGGAGCTCGCGCGCGACCTTGACGGCAAGCTCAGCCATTTCGCGCGGCGGATTGAACGCCTGCGCCGAGCCGCCGAGCGAGATGTTGGATTTGAAGCCGCCATCGGTGGATTTTCGCTCCATCGCCGCCACTGCGCGCCCGTCAATCACCAGCACGCGCACGTCGCGGCCGTGGCTGGCCTTGATGTATTGCTGGAACAGGAAATCCGCGCCGGTTGCACCCTCGAGCAGGTTGGCGAGATCGTCGAACTGAGCGCGATCCTGGCAAAGCACGACGCCGGCGCCCCGCGTGCCCTTGAGCTTCTTGACCACGACGGGAAAGCCCAACTCGCGCTCGACCAGATTCACGTCGACGGGGAATTTGCCCAGAATGGTTTTCGGAATCGGGATTTTCGCACCGGCGAGGATCTGCAGCGTGTGCAGTTTATCGGCCACCGATTCAATCGCGGCGGGGCCGTTGGCGATGGCCACGCCCTGGCGCTCGAAATAGCGCAGCACGGCGAGGGTGAAATAGCTCGTCTCGCTGCCGCACCGGGGGATGATGAGATCAGGCTTGTGCAGGTCGCGGCCCTGATATTGCGCCGACCAGACATGGTTGGAATCCACCACGAGATCGAACTCGCCAGGCTTTAGCACGGAAAGCTCAATGCCCAGCGCGTGGGCGGTTTCCTGAAAGCGCAGCACCTCATGCGCTTCCGGCACGCCGGGGCCGACGTCGCGGTTAAAAAACAGCCAGCAGCGCACAGGGAACCCCTTCGAGGCGTCAGGCGACTACGCAGAACTATGCGAGTTTGTTCCCGCGCCGTTAAGCCTGTTGCGCAGCGGCGGTGCGAAAGCTGGGGCCCGGCGTTGAAATGGCGGGGTAGAGACGCCCGCCGGGCCCCAACTCGACGCGCGACCACGCACGTATTCCCTCACCGCGTGGGGCGATCCTCGCCCATGACGGTGACACGCTCGACCACGCGTTCGTGGGGCCAATAATCGAGCACGCCGTAATGCTGCGTGGCGCGATTGTCCCAGAAGGCGATGGCGTTTTCACTCCAGCGGAAGCGCACATGATATTCCGGCGCTTTGACCCGATCGAGCAGATAGGCCAGCAACTCAGCGGCTTCCGGCTCAGGCAGGCCGAGGATGCGGGCGGTGAAGACGTGATTGACGAAGAGGTGCTTCTCGCCGGTTTCGGGATGCGTGCGCACGACGGGATGTGTCATCAGCGGATAAAGCCGGCGCAGCTCTGCGGCTTTTTCGCGAGACACGCGATAGCCATAGGAGCGGATGATGTCGTGCTCGGCGTCGAGCGGATCGATCTTGGCTTTCACATCGGGCGGCAAATCGGCGTAGATGGCGGCGGTGTCGGCGAACATGGTGTCGCCGCCGAGGGGAGGCATGGTGCGCATGCGCAAGATGCCCGCCATCGAAGGCTTCTCGCGGAAGGTGACGTCGGTGTGCCATTTGTTGGCGGGGCGCGCGACTGGCAGTACGGCTTCGGTGATCTTCATGCCGTCAGCGGCTTCGATGAAGAGAATTTCGGGAAAGCCGGGTACGGTGGCGGTGACCGGATGGCCTTCCAGCGCGCCGAAATAGCGCCCAAAGCGCACGTGATCTTCGTGGCTGATATCCTGATTGCGGAAGAACAGCACTTTGTGCCGCAGCAGTGCGGCGCGAACCGCTGACACCTGCGCCGGGCTCAGCGGCGCACGCAGATCGAGGCCGGAGACCTCCGCGCCGAACAGCGGCCCCGCCGGCGTGAGCGTTATGAGCGCTTCAGCGGCGGCGCCAGAGTTTGCGTAGCCATCCATCGGCGTGTCTCAATCTCTCTTGCACGATGCAAAATCATGTAGGGTGATCTCGCGCGCGCCAACCCGTTAGGCTAACCGCATACGGATAGCTCTGGTTGCGGGGTGGGCGCCTGAAGCTTGCGAGACTCCGATGACGATGCAGGCATTGCCGCTGATCAATGTGGCCGCACTCTATGACGAGGATGCGGCGGCGGCGCTTGAAGTGGCGGAAAGAATTGGCGCTGCCTGCCGTGACTGCGGATTTTTCTACGCGTACGGCCATCGAATCTCACCAGAGACTTTAGCTACGCTTAAGGCGGCGAGCCGCGCTTTCTTCGCGCTGCCGCTTGCGCGCAAGATGGAAGTGGAGATGGCGCGCGGCGGGCGCGCCTGGCGCGGCTACTTTCCCGTCGGCGGCGAACTCACGTCCGGCAAGCCGGATCTGAAGCAGGGGCTCTATTTCGGCGAAGAACTCGGCGCCGATGATCCGCGCGTGGCGGCGGGGTGGCCGCTGCATGGCGCGAACCTGTTTCCGGAGCAGCCTCCGACGCTCAAGCCCGCGGTGCTGCGCTTCATGCGCGAGGCGGAAGCGGCCGCGCACGCCATCATGCGCGGCGTGGCGTTGAGCCTGGGGCTGGAGGGCGAATATTTTCGCGCACGCTACACCGCCGCGCCCACGATGCTGTTCCGGATTTTCGAGTATCCGCCGGCGCTCGCGGGCGATCAAAGCTGGGGCGTGGGCGAGCACACCGATTACGGCCTGCTGACGCTGCTGGCGCAGGATGAGTTGGGCGGTTTGCAGGTGAAAACGGCGGCGGGATGGATCGATGCGCCGCCCATCGAGGGCGTGCTGATCTGCAATATCGGCGATATGCTCGACCGGCTGACAGGCGGCGTCTATCGCTCCACGCCGCATCGTGTGCGCAATCTCAGCGGCAAGAGCCGGCTTTCGTTTCCATTCTTCTTCGATCCCGCGTTCGACGCAATTATCGAGCCCTTGCCCGCCCATGCCGGGCGTGACGATAGCGGCGAGCGCTGGGACCGCGCCAACGTGCACGCATTCGAGGGCACGTACGGGGATTACCTGATG
>JAEUMU010000153.1 GCA_016791325.1 Hyphomonadaceae bacterium | reverse complement strand
CGGCGGCGAAATCGCTGCAATCGCCGCGCGTGTGCAGGTGCAGGCCATGCCAGCCCGGGGTGAGCGCGCCTTCCAAAAACTCTAGTCTAATCAGCACGCCCGCAGGCCCTTCCATAAACTGGGCCTGGCCGATGGCGCGTCCATCGGCGGCGACGATCCAGGCTGAGCGCGGGGCGGCGGCGGGCGCCGCTTCCCGGCTGCCGGCTTGGCCGGCGCAGGCGCAAAGCAGGCTTGCGAAAACCAGAGCGGCGAGTGCGCGCATGAGGGGCTCCTTGGTTTGCGGCGGCGGCGGCCGGATGCTAGTTTAGCGCGGATTCGACGGCGAGGTTTTCTCGCCTTTTTTCCACGCTTTCCGAAGCAGCAGATATAGACCGGCGATCCGTGTCCGACACGTCCGATCCCGCCGAGAACGGCGGACCATCTCTTCCCAAAGGCGTCTCACTCATCAACATCGAGGATGAGCTGAGGCGTTCGTATCTCGATTACGCCATGAGCGTGATCGTAAGCCGTGCGCTGCCGGACGCGCGCGATGGCTTGAAGCCGGTTCACCGGCGCATTCTCTATGCGATGGATGAAGCCGGCAACACGCCGGAGAAGAGCTATCGCAAGTCCGCCAACACGGTGGGCGAGGTGATGGGCCGCTATCACCCACACGGCGATCAGGCGATCTATGAAGCGCTGGTTCGCATGGCGCAGGACTTTTCCATGGGCCTGCCGCTGATTGATGGGCAGGGCAATTTCGGCTCGATCGACGGCGATCCGGCGGCGGCGATGCGCTATACGGAATCGCGCCTGGCTAAAGCCTCCAATTATCTACTGGCCGACATCGACGAAGACACCGTCGACTTTCAGGATAACTATGACGGCGCGCGCAGGGAGCCTGTGGTGCTGCCGGCGAAATATCCGAACCTGCTGGTCAACGGCGCCGGCGGCATTGCCGTGGGCATGGCGACGAACATTCCGCCGCACAACCTCTCCGAAGTGATCGACGCCACCGTGGCGATGATCAACAATCCCGATATTTCCGACGTCGATCTGCTCGACATCGTGCCGGGGCCGGATTTCCCCACCGGGTGCGAAATTCTCGGCCGCACGGCGGCGCGCGCGGCGCTGATGACGGGGCGCGGCTCTGTCGTCACGCGGGCGCGCTTCAAGCTGGAAACAATCCGCGGGCGTGAAGCCATCGTGTTCACCGAAGTGCCGTATCAGGTGAACAAGGCGAGCGTTTATGAGCGCATCGGCGAGCTTGTGCGCGAGAAGCGCATCGAGGGCGTGGCGGAAGTGCGCGATGAATCCAACCGCTTCGGCATCCGCCTGGTGGTGGAGGTCAAACGCGACGCCGTCGCTGATGTGGTGGTGAACCAGATCTATCGCTTCACGCAGCTGCAAACCTCGTTCGGCGTGAATATGCTGGCGCTGAACAACGGCAGGCCCGAGCAGATGGGCCTGCGCGCGATGCTGCAGGCGTTCATCGGCTTCCGCGAACAGGTGGTTACCCGTCGCACCAAATTCCGCTTGGCGAAGGCGCGCAAGCGCGGTCACGAGACGGTGGGCTTGGCAATCGCGGTCGCGAATATCGACGAAGTGATCCGCGTGATCCGCAATTCGGCCGATCCGAACGATGCGCGCGAGCAATTGATGGCGCGCGCCTGGCCTACAGGCGATATGCTGCCGTTGATCGCGCTGATCGCCGATCCGCGCACGGTTGTCGGCGACGGCGATACGATCAGGCTTTCCGAAGAGCAGGCGCGCGCGATCCTCGATTTGCGCCTTCAGCGTCTGACTGGCCTCGGCCGCGAGGACATCGCCAAGGCCGCGAGCGAGATCGCGGAAGAAATCCGCGGTCTGCTGGAGATTTTGGGCAGCCGCACGCTCATCTTCGACATCATCAAGACTGAGCTTGGCGAGGTGAAGGAAGCGTTCGGCGTGGCCCGCCGTACGCCGATTTCCGAAGCGGAAGGCGAGATCGACGATGAGGCGCTGATCCCGCGGGAGGACATGGTCGTCACCGTCACCCACGGCGGATACGTGAAGCGCACGCCTCTGGCGGCCTACCGCACTCAGCGTCGTGGCGGCAAAGGCCGAGCCGGCATGCAGATGAAGGAAGAGGATTTTGTGACGCGCGTGTTCGTAGCCTCCACGCACGCGCCGATCCTTTTCTTCTCTTCCTCCGGCATGGCCTACAAGATGAAGACGTGGCGCCTGCCCCAAGGCGATCCGCGCACGCGGGGACGGGCGTTGGTGAACCTGCTGCCGCTAGAAGCGGGCGAGACCATCACGTCTGTCATGGCGCTGCCGGAGGACGAGCACGATTGGGAGAAGCTCGACGTCATGTTCGCCACGCGCTCCGGCGGGGTGCGGC
>JAEUMU010000095.1 GCA_016791325.1 Hyphomonadaceae bacterium | reverse complement strand
CGCACCGCCGCGCCGGAAAACAGCGCCATCATCGCCGGCAGGATCAATGCGCCCGCCAGCGCGCCCGCTTCCGCGGGGCTAAGCCGGCTGAGCCCATCCACGCCCAGCAGCGCAAACGCCGCCGCCGCACCGCCAGCGATCCAAACCACGCCAACGGCGACGGCCAGAATTCCGATCAGCTTCCCAGGCTCACGCTTAACGTCATCGCGCGCAGGCATCTCGCGTCCCCACCTCACGCGCGTCCAAGCGCGTTAAGGTTACGCATCACCGAACGGAATGAGTTTGTCTATTCAAGGGCGTCGGCGCATGGAAACGCTCAGCGCGCGGCTTGCGCACACTGCTGCGTTGCGCACGCGGGCTGGGGTTCGTCCATGGCGCGAGTTTCCAGCGTCACGCCAACCCACGCCAGGGCCGCGGCCACCAGCGCGTCACGGATTGCGATAAGAATGCCAATCAGCATGAGCGGACCCCCGCAAAGCAGAAGCGCGTTGTGCGCTGGAAGCTTGGCCGGGGCAAGCACGATAGCCACAGAAATCGGCATAGCCCCGAGGCTTGCACTTGACCCCGGCGGCTCAAACGCTAGGTTCCGCGCAATGTTACAACATAACAGCTCGCGGCGCGCTCACTTGGCCCACGCCACAGTGATGGGCCTGCACGCGCTCTGCTGCGGGCTGCCGGCGCTGGCGCTGGTGGCGGCCGGGCTTTCGGGGGCGACCTCCGGGATTGCGATCCTTTCACAGCAATTTCAATGGGTTCATGCATTTCTGCACGCGCATGAAATGTGGATCCTGGTAATCTCTGCGGGGCTCGTGGTGACGGGCGGCGTGCTTGAGGCCAGCGCCCGGCGCAGCGGCGCGGCGGCTGGCTTTCCATGGCTGTTCGCGTTCTCGGTGCTCTGCTTCCTGGCCAATGTGGCCATTATCCTGGCCCATCGCGCTTAGCGCTTGGGTTTGAGCACATGCACGGCGAAGGCGCGAAAGCGTCGGGCCGCGGCGGCGGACCCGGCCTCGCGCCGTAGCGCCAGCCGAAGCGCCATTCCGTCCAGCATCGCCATCAACGCCTCGGCTGCGTCTTGCGGGGACAGGGCAGGGTAGGCGCGCCCGGCCCGCTGGGCCCGCGCGATCGCCGCCGCCACCCGCGCCGCGACAACGCCGTCCCGCGCCGCGAGCGCCTGCGCCAACGCCCGGTCTCGCGCAGCTTCGCCCCAGATATCGGCCAGCAACGCACCATCTCGTTCGCCCTCGAAAGCGGCGAAGAAAATCAAGGCTAGTTCCGTAAGCGCATCGATTAGATCGGCGCCGTCTTCCAGTCGATGCAGCGCCGCTTGCGCGTGTGCGCGGGCCTCCAGCGCAATCGCCGCGACAATGTCGGCCTTGGCGTCAAAATAGCGATAGAGCGCGCCTGGGCTAAAGCGGGCCTCGGCGCAGATCTCCTCCACCGTGGTCTCGCGAAAACCGCGCTCCAGGAAACAGCGCCGCGCCGCTTCCAGGATCTGGGCGCGGCGGCGTTCGGGCAGGGCGGGATCGGCGTGGCGGGGCATGAATCGTTGCCCCCAGCCTAGCACGGCCGGGAACATGGAATTTGGTTTAGCCTAAATTCACCCTGCGCTGGCAGCGTTTCGCGGCTCTCACGCATCGAGGCCCGCACGCAATGTTGTCACGCCCGCTCCGCAGCCTCGCTGAAGCCGCCGAAACACGGCGGCGAGAGATGCCTGCCTCGGTGGCGCTGATCATCCTCACCGGCGGCATAGCGGCCGCGATCATGGATGGCGGCGCGCCTGTGGCGTGGGCGGCGATCATGGCGCTGCTGCTGATCGTCGATACCGAACTCTACCGCCGCCTCGACGCCGCTGAACGCAACCTCGATGGAGCCACGTTGCTGGGGCTCTCGGCCTGGTCGCTGTTCTGCTCTGTATTCTATGCGGTGCTGCCCGCCGCACTCTGGTTCGACGGCCAGGCGGCCGGCGCGGCCGCGGCGATGGTGCTTTGGGTGGCGGGCGTGGTGCGCCATTTCAGCCCCGGTGTCTCCGGGGCGTGGCCGATTGCGCTTGCGGGGGCTGCGCCGCCGGCATTGTGCCTCACGCTCTCGCCGCTGCTGATCGCCGTCTCCAGCGCGCGCGCGGACTGGGATCTCGCGATCATCGCCACTGTCGGCGGCGGCGCGTTGATGGCCTATGTCGCCAGCGCGCGCATGAGCGCCAGTGAAGCCGAACGCAAACTGCGCGAGGCCGGCGCTCAAGGTCAGCTGCAGCACATGCTGGGCCGCCAATTGCTCGCCGATGATCAAGTCACCATCGCGCTCGTGAATGTCGACGGTACGGTGGCGGCCGCCAGCCGCGGCGTCACCAAAGCGCTCGGCATCGCCAAGATTGAGAGCCTCGTCTTCGCCGATGTGGCGCCGGTGGGGCCGGAGCGCTGGAAAGACGCGTTTGAACGCGCGCTGATGGGCGATGTGGTTCGCCACAACGAGGATGAAGTGCAGCTGCCCGGAGGGCGGCGCTATTTCGATTGGGAGACGCGCCCCTGGCGGGATGAGCGCGGCGGCGTGCGCGGCGTGCTGGTGATCGGGCGCGACATCACTTCGCTGGTCGCCGCGCGAACCATCGCGGCCGGCAGCCACGATCTGTTGAGCCTGGCGCTCGATGCGGGCCGCAGCGTTGTGTGGGAAGTGGACTACAAGCAGCGCAGCATCGTTTGGCACGGCGACCGCGAAGGCGTGTACGGCGATGGCTTCACCTTCACCGAGTTCGAGACCAACACCACGAAGATCATCCATCAGGACGATCGCGAACCGATGTCGGCTTATTTCTATCGTGTCGCCGCGGGATCGAGCGAGGATATCGAGCATCGCGTGCTTCGCCCTGATGGTTCGGTGAGCTGGGTGCATTTGCGCGCGCGGCGCATGCTGGGCCGCACCGGCGGCGTACGCAAAATGATCGTGCTCTCAACCGACGTAACGGAACGCAAGCGCAAAGAGGCTGCGTTCATCGCCGCCATGCACCGCGCCGAGGAGACGCTGAAAGCCAAGCGCGCGCTGTTCGCCGATATCGCGCCGCCGGAAGCGCTGGATGAGGCGGCGGTCTCGGTCGCGGAAATGCATGAGCGCCTCGATGCGCTGATGCAGGAGATGGACGCCCGCGACGTCGTGCTGGCGGAAACCATGGTGTCGCTGCGCGCTGCTCGTGAAGCCGCCGAGCAAGCCAACGTCTCGAAGTCGCAGTTCCTAGCTTCGATGAGTCACGAGCTGCGCACGCCGCTGAACGCCATCATCGGCTATTCCGAAATCCTGCAGGAAGAGGCCGAAGCCGATGGCCGCGCCAGCGATCTGGCCGATATCGAGCGGGTGCTGAGCTCCGCGCGCCAGTTGCTGCATCTCATCAACGATATTCTCGATCTCTCGAAGATCGAAGCCGGGCGCATGGAGGCGGCCGCCGCCGATTTCGACGTGGCCGATCTGCTGCAGGAAGCCGCTGCGACTGTTGGGCCGGCGATGGAGAAGAGCGGCAACACGCTGAAGCTCGAACTCGCCCCCGATCTGGGAATGGCGCACAATGATGCGTTCAAGCTCAATCAATGCCTGCTCAATCTGCTCTCCAACGCTGCGAAGTTCACGCAGAATGGCGCAGTGACGCTGCGCGCGCGGCGCGAGCAGCGCGAAGGCGGCGCGTGGATCGCCATTGATGTGGTCGATTCCGGCATCGGCCTATCGCAGGAGCAGATCGCGCGCCTGTTCGCGCCGTTTGTTCAGGCTGACGCGTCCACGGCGCGGCGCTTCGGCGGCACTGGACTGGGGCTGGCGATCACCCGGCGCATGATGCAAGTACTGGGCGGGGATGTGAGCGTCGTCAGCGAATTGGGGCGGGGATCGACGTTCACGCTGGCGCTGCCCTGCCTATGGGGCGCGGAATGCGCGCCAGCGAAGCAAGACGCCGCGCCGCAAGTGCGCGAAGGGGCGGCGCAGACGATCCTTGTGATCGACGATGAAGAGAGCGCGCGCGATCTGGCGCAGCGCTCGCTTGCGCGCCTTGGCTTCACCGTGCGCGGCGCAGCGACTGGCGCCGAAGGCTTGGCGCAAGCGCGCGCCGAGCCGCCCGGCCTGGTGCTGCTCGATATCAACTTGCCTGACATGAGCGGGTGGGCGGTGCTGGCTGCGCTGGGCGCGGATGCACGGACCGCCAACATCCCCGTCCTGATCCATTCGGTGGACGATGACCGCGCCCGCGCACGCGCGGCGGGCGCCTGCGATCTGCTGGTCAAGCCCGCCGATCGCGATGTGCTCGCCGCGGCCGCGTTGCGCTTCGCGCGATCAGCCGCCCCGCAACAGCGCCCGCAAACGCAGCCGCAATCTTCCGCCACCATCGCCAAATCTGCTTGAAGGAGAGGCCTATGCGCATCCTCATCGCCGAAGACCATCCCGATAACCGCGAAATGCTCACGCGCCGGCTGGAGCGGCGCGGCTATGAAGTGCATTGCGCCGAAAACGGCGCAGAAGCGGTGGAGATGGCGAAGAGCTGCGCGCCGGATCTGATCCTCATGGATATTTCAATGCCAGTCATGTCCGGCATCGAAGCGACGCGCGTGATCCGCCAGACGCCGCAAGTTGAAGCCGTGCGGATCGTGGCGCTCACCGCGCATGCAATGGAAAGCGCGCGACGCGAATGTATGGAGGCGGGCTGCGATGATTTCGCCACCAAGCCGGTGGATTTCGCGGGCCTTGTGGCGCTGATCGAGAAATACGCGGCCTGAAGGCGGCGAACATGGTTAGCGCCCATTAAGTCTAGCGCTTCCTCAATGCGAAATATTTGATCAGCCATGCGGCAAATTAGGGGGGCCTCAACCTCCCTCGCATAGTCTCAAACGCTGGTTGTGGTGTTAGAGGTGCGGGGGGCTGATGTCCTCAGTCCAAGGCGGTGAAGGGGCGCCCGGCTCGGCGCACCTCGGACGCATTCTACTGGTCGACGATCAGGCGCAGAACCGCGATATGCTCGGCCGCCGGCTTGAGCGCCGCGGTTATGACGTCGTGCTGCGCGAGAGCGCGGTGGGCGTGGAAGATGTCATCGCTTACGAGGACATCGAACTCGTGCTGCTCGATTGGATGATGCCGGAGCGTTCAGGGCTGGACGCGTTGGCGGGCATCCGCGCGCGCTACGACGCCGAGCACGTGCCGGTGATCGTGGTCACGGCGCTGGACGATGGCGATATCGTCTCCGCGGCGCTGGAGGCCGGCGCCAACGACTACATCACGAAGCCGATTGATCTGCGCGTGCTGACGGCGCGGGTGAAGGCCCAGCTCGATCGCCGCAAGGCGGTGCTGGAGCTTGACGCCATTCGCGACAATCTCGAGCGCACGGTGCAGGAACGCACCCAGGATCTGATCAAGACAAACGAGACGCTCTCGGCCGAAATCAGCGAACGCGAAGCCGCCGAAGCGCGCGCTCAGACATTGGCGCGCCACGATCCGCTGACGGGCCTCGCCAACCGCCGCCACTTCCTTGAAGAGCTCGACCGCCGCCTTGGCCTGGTCGGCGATGAGAACAGCGCGCTGGCGCTGATGTTCGTCGATCTCGACCGATTCAAGCCGATCAATGACGTGCACGGCCACGCCATCGGCGATCAGCTGCTGCAAGTGATCGCCACACGCCTGGCCAATTGCATTCGCGAAGACAGCTTCGCCGCGCGACTGGGCGGGGATGAGTTCTGCGTACTGCTCGAGGGGCCGGAAGGGCGCGAGGGCGTCGCGGCGGCGGCCAGGCGCGTGCTGCACGAACTTTCCGCGCCGATCCTCGTCAACGGCCTCAAGCTCACGGTGGGGGCGTCCATCGGCGTGGCGCTCTGCCCGGAGGACGGGCGCACCGCCGCTGAACTGATGCAGCATGGCGATGCCGCCATGCTGCGCGCGAAGGAAGAGCGCGGCGCGTTCAAGTTCTTCGATTGCTCGATCGATGAAGAGCTGAAGTGGAAGGCCGCGATCGAAACCGAACTGCGCGCGGCGATCCCCAACGGCGATATCGTTCCGTATTTCCAGCCAGTGGTGCGTTTGGATACGGGCGCGCTGGCCGGCTTCGAAGTGCTGGCGCGCTGGCCGCACAAAGAACGCGGCATGATCCCGCCCTCGCAATTCATCCCGGTCGCGGAAGAGGCGGGGCTGGTGGATGCAATGTTCTGGGCGCTGTTGGCGCAGGCGTGCCGCAAGGCGCTCGACGCGCCGGGCGATTTCATCCTGGCGGTCAACATCTCGCCCAGCCAAGTGCGCGATCAGTGGTTCCCGGAAAAGGTCCTGCGCACGCTGAAGGAAACCGGCTTCCCCGCGCAGCGCTTGGAGATCGAGGTTACGGAAAGCGCCATGATCGGCGATGTGCAGCGCGCCAAGACATCGCTGATGTCGCTGAAGAACCAGGGCGTGAAGGTGGCGCTCGATGATTTCGGCACCGGCTATTCATCGCTATTCCTGTTGCGCGAACTGCCGATCGACAAACTGAAGATCGACCGCTCGTTCGTAGCGACGCTCACGGCCGATCGCGAAAACGCCACCATTGTCGGCGCGCTGGTGGGCTTGGGCAAGGCCTTGGGCCTGGCGGTGACGGCCGAAGGCGTCGAAGATCGCGAAACCGCCGACGCCCTGAATGCGATGGGCTGCCTCTATGCGCAGGGCTATCTCTACGGCCATGCAATCCCGCAGCCGGAATACGCGCCGCAGCCCCTGCGCCAAGCCGTCTAGGCCGCGTAGGCGAACCACACGTTCGGCTCGATATACTTGCCGACGCCGAGATTGCGATCGATCGCGACAGGGGCGAGCGCGCCTTCAACCGCGTATTCGCCCGTCTCGGTGAACTCCCGCCCGCTCCACATTTCCCAAAACGCGATGGGCTCTTCCACCACCATGGAGCGCGGCGCCGGCTTGACGATCTTGCCGCCAGCCGCGGAATGGCTGCGCAGCCACGGATCGTAGAGACGCCCGCGATCGTCAGTCCAGTTTAGGTATTCTTCCAGCGGCACGAACGGGTGCTTGTGCTTCTCAGACGGGCGCACCGGCGCGATCACGCCGTCGAGCCCCTTGGCGGCGGCGAGGTTGCGAAACTCTTCGATCATGCGCCGCGCCAGGCCCTTGCTGCGGTGAATGCCCGGCACCGAGATCGCCAGCGCGCCGAGCGCGTTGCGCGGTTTGTCGCCGTTATTGGCCGCGCTCTCGACGATCCAATCCCAGCCTTCCGGCGGGAGATTGTTGAGATCGCACGACAGCGGCACGCAATTGCCGACCGCGACCGGATAGCCGGTGACTTCATCCACCAGACAGAGCTGGCAATCGGCGTGCTCCTCCAGGAGATCCTGGTAGAAAGCGAAATGCGCGCGCGTGAAGTTCAAAAAGCCCAGCGCGCCCCAGGCGGCCTGCTCGATCGCCATTGCAGCCTTGCGCAACTCTGGGCTGTCGGCGCGCGTCTTCACGACGAACCGGCTCATTGTCCACCCTAATCTTTGTTAACCATTATTTGCGCCGCCAGGCTGATTACCCGAACTGTCCCCGGCTGTGTTTCCAGCGGCGTGCATTTCCCTAATAAAGCGTAAAATCAAAAAAGACAAGCCTCAAAACTGTATTTACCTTTATTAACGAGATGCTAGCTGCACGCAATTTCGGCGCCAGTTATAGTTAGCAAAGTATTTAAAAGCATAGAATTAAATGTGGAGAGCCCGATCTGTAACCGAATATTCGCAATGGGTGAGCGACTATTGCCGGAACTTCGCGTGTAACCGCGATTGATTTTGGCTTAACCATGACGCCCGCAAGCGCCAAGACGATACACTATAAAAACGATCTACGGCGTCTTACGCTGTTGATTGCGGGCGCGCTTGCCGTGTTTGGCGCGCTGCTGGTGGGCGTTGTCGCTTACGCGGGGTGGTCGGCCAATCGCGCGGCGGTAGTGCGCGAGCGCCAGCTTGTGGAAAACGCCCTCGATCAGAGCGTCAGCCGCGTGCTCGACCAGCAAAAGGCGATCGCCTGGTGGGATGACGCCGTCATCAACGCCCAGGCCCGCCCGCTCGATCTCGCCTGGCTCGAGACCAATGTCGGCGTCTATTTCTTCGAGACCTACGGCCACGACGAGGTGATCATCGTCGACGCCCAGAACCGCCCGATCTACGCCAATGTCGGCGGGACGCTGAGCGACGCGCGCGAGGCTTACGCACGCCACGCGACCGTGCTCGATCAGATCGTCACGGAAGCGCGCCACGGGGCGGGCGGGCACCTGCGCCGGCGCGACCGCGCGTTCGTCGAAAGCCAATCCAATTACGCCTCGCTGCTAGGGGCGAGTTTCGGGCGTTGGGCCGGCCACATCATGATGGTCGATGGCGAGCCCGCCGTGGTGGCGGCGCTGTCCATCGTGCCCAATCTCGACGCCAGCTTGGTGCGCGGCGAGCCGCACTTGCTGCTTTCGGTCGTGAAGATCGATGAAGTGTTCATGTCCGATGTCGGCGGATCGTTGCTGATTTCCGACCTCACGGTCTCGGACGCCCCTCATGCCGGCGCGGGCATGATCGCTGAGCCTTTCCTGGCCGATGACAACACGCCGCTTGGTTATTTGAACTGGACGCCGCGCCGCCCGGGCCAATCGCTGCTGATTTTCGTGCTGCCGCTAGTGGCGCTGGGCGTGATCGGCGTCGGCCTGCTGACCGGGTTCATGATGGCGCGCCTGAAGACCGCTTCGGGCGAGCTTGCGGACCGCGAAGAACAATCGCGCCATCAGGCGCTGCATGATGCGCTTTCGGGCCTGCCGAACCGCCGTCACTTTGTCGATCGCCTGCAGGAGGCGCTCGATGGCGTGGTGCAATCGCGCAATAACGGGCGCGTAGTGGTGGCGTATATCGATGTCGACCGGTTCAAGGACATCAACGACACGATGGGCCACCAGGCCGGTGATACGCTGATCAAGGCGGTGGCGGAGCGTTTGCGCAAGGCGCTGGCGCCAGAGGACTTCTTGGCCCGCTTCGGCGGCGATGAGTTCGCAGTGGTGCGCCGCACCTCGTCTCCGGCCGCGGCCGATGATTTGGCCGATCGCCTGCGTTCGGCCTTCGCGGATAGTTTCGATCTCTATGGCCAGCATGTGCGCATGACCGCCTCGATCGGCCTGTCGATGGCGCCAGATCACGGTGCTTCGCCCGCTGAATTGATGCGCCACGCCGATATCGCGCTCTATCAAGGCAAGAACGACGGGCGCGATCGCGCCATGATGTTCTGCGCGGCGATGGCCGAGGAGGTCGAGCAGCGCCGCGAGATTGAGATTGATCTGCATGCCGCCCTCAATGCGGGCGAGTTGCACTTGCACTATCAGCCGCTGATTTCGTGCAGCACCGGAGCCGTGACGGGCGTGGAGGCGCTGCTGCGCTGGCGCCATCCCACCAAGGGCGATATCTCACCGGGCGTGTTCGTGCCGATCGCGGAAGAGGCGGGCTTGATGCCTGCGCTGGGTGCGTATGTGCTGCGCCGGGCGATGCAGGAAGCGCGGCAATGGCCGCAGCTGGAAGTCGCGATCAACCTTTCACCGGTCCAATTCCGCTATG
The DNA here is from genome assembly GCA_016791325.1 of Hyphomonadaceae bacterium. Classification (GTDB taxonomy): domain Bacteria; phylum Pseudomonadota; class Alphaproteobacteria; order Caulobacterales; family Aquidulcibacteraceae; genus Vitreimonas. The sequence continues at coordinate 2,699 of JAEUMU010000095.1, read as the reverse complement.
TGGATCTGCCGGAATTGCTGGAAGGCCTGCTCGCTGAATATGGCGTCGAGCCCGGGCGCATCGTGCTGGAAGTCACCGAAGGCGTGCTGATGGAATCGACGGATCGCAACCGTCAAATTCTCGACGCCGTGCGCGCCATGGGCTTCCGCATCGCGCTCGATGACTTTGGCACGGGCTATTCTTCGCTACGCTATCTCTGCGATTTCCGCTTCGACAAGATCAAGATCGATCGCGCGTTCGTCACGGGCATCCACGAGCGCAAGCGGGCGATGACGATTATCCAATCGGTGGTCACCTTGGGGCGCGGCCTGGGCATGGATATCGTCGCCGAGGGCGTGGAGACGGAGGCTGAGGCTTCGGTGATGCGTCTGGTGGGCGTGACCGAACTGCAGGGGTTCTATTTCTCCCGCGCGGCGCCGCCGGCCGAGATCAGCCAATTGGTGGCGAAGTTCGCCGGTGCGCGCGAGAAGGCTGGCGAACCCGCCGCCATCGTCGATCTGCGGGCGCAGTTCGGCGCCTAGCCTTTACATTGGGCGCCCGGCCCGATAAGCCCACGTCTGTTCTTCGGGGAGTAGCCGTCCGCACCTCATAGCGGAGCCCGCGTCAACACACTTGGCCTTGCGGCCATGGCGCGCGGCGGCGAAGCGAGCATCGCTTCACTTGGCGAGACCGACAGTGCAATCCGCCGGCAAGGGCCGCGGCGGTGCGTGCTGTCGCGTCAACGCTGAGCCCCGGACTGAGTGCAATGCTTGAACCGCTCTGGATTTCGACGCTGATCGTGGCCGTGGCCGAGATCGGCGACAAAACGCAGCTGCTGGCCATTCTGCTGGCCGCGCGCTTCCGCAAGCCTGTGCCGATCTTGTTGGGAATTTTTTTCGCGACGCTGCTGAACCACGGAATGGCGGCGTTCTTGGGCGCGGCGCTGGGGCAATGGTTGGAGGGCGCCTGGTTCCAGTTTGCCGTCGGCGTGAGTTTCATCGTCATGGCGGCGTGGGCGCTGATCCCGGATAAGGCCGATGACGGGCCCCAGGAGGCCGGCGCCGGCAGTGTGTTCATGACCACGGCGGTTGCGTTCTTCCTGGTGGAGATCGGCGACAAGACGCAAGTGGCGACGGCGCTGCTGGCGGCGCGCTTTCAGGATGTGTTCCTGGTTACGATGGGCACGACGCTGGGCATGATGGCCGCGAACGCGCCGGCTGTGCTGCTGGGGGAGGCGGCGGCGCGGTTTGCGCCGCTGGCGCTGGTGCGCACCATTGCGGCAGGGCTGTTCGCCGTTTTGGGTGTCTGGATCATCGTCGCGGCGCTGCTATGAAGCAGGCGTGATTTCGTTCTCCGCCGGCGCGCCGTTCGTTCTGTGCGAAGACGCCGCTGGCGGAACGCCCGCGCGACTGTTCGCCAATCCGCGCGAAGTGGTGCGGGCGCGCACGCTGGCGGATGTTGGCCCTGCGCTGGCGGCGCTACGGGCGGGGCTGCGCGCTGGTTATCACGCTGCGGGATGGCTGAACTACGAGGCGGGCCTGGCGCTGGAGCCGCGGCTGGCGGCGCGCAAGCCGGCGCTGGAGGCGCCGCTCTTGTGGTTCGGTTTGTTTGACGGCTGCACGCTGCTTGCGGCGGAGGATGTCGCAGCGGCGTTGCCGGATGGTGCGGGCGCTTGGCTTTCCCCGCCGCGCCCGCGCATCACGCGCACGCAGTATGACGCCGCCTTCGCGCGCACGCAGGCCTATATCCGCGCGGGCGATGTATATCAGATCAATCTGAGTTATCGCGCCGATCTCACCATGCTGGGTGATCCGTGCGCGGCCTATGCGCGTCTGCGCCGCGCGGGGCGCGGAAGCTGGAGCGCGCTGGTGCATGAGGGCGGCGGGCGCTGGCTGCTTTCGACATCGCCGGAATTGTTCTTCCGCCTGGAGGGCGGAACGATTGAAGCTAAGCCGATGAAAGGCACCGCCCGGCGCGAGGCCGATCCCGCGCGCGATGCTGAGGCGGCCGCGCGGCTGCGCGCCGATCCCAAAGAGCGCGCCGAAAACGTGATGATCGTTGATCTTTTGCGCAACGACATTTCCAAGCTGGCCGAGCGCGGCAGCGTGCATGTGCCGGAGCTGTTCACAGTTGAAACCTATCCCACGCTCCACACGCTGACCTCCACCGTGCGCGCGCGGCTGAAGCCCCATCATGACGCCATTGACGCGCTGATGGCGCTGTTTCCCTGCGGCTCCATTACCGGCGCGCCGAAAATTCGCGCCATGGAGATCATCGACGAATTGGAGGGCGATAGCCGCGGCGCCTATACAGGCTCGATCGGATGGATGGCGCCGGATGGCGCGGCTGCGTTCAACGTGGCTATTCGAACGATCGCTGTCGATGGTGCTGAGGCGCAGGTGGGGCTTGGCTCGGCGGTGGTGATCGATTCCACGGCGCAGGGCGAGTGGGAGGAATGCCGCATCAAGGCCGGATTCATCAGCGCCGGCGCGCCGGATTTCGCGCTGATCGAGACGATGCGGTTTGAGCCGGGCGCGGGCGTCAGGCTGCTGGAGCGGCACTTGGCGCGGCTGCGGCGTTCGGCGCGCGTGTTCGGGTTTGACTTCGATGAAGCGCATGTGCGTGCGGCGCTGGCGGCGGCGTTGGCGGGCGCGGGCGAAACCGTGGCGCGCTTGACGCTGGCGCGCGACGGGCGGGCGGCGGTGAGCTTACGGCCGATG
>JAEUMU010000086.1 GCA_016791325.1 Hyphomonadaceae bacterium | reverse complement strand
GCCGCAGCGGCGGCGCCACACGAAGGGGTTCGTGAAACGCGCGCCGACCTGTGCGTGGGTGGAGACCGCACGCTTGATGCGGCGTTGGGCCAAAGCGCGCGCTGACAATTCGTCCAGCTGCGTTGCGGCGGCGACGAGCCGTGGCGACGCAGCCAGCGCAACGCGCCATTCTCCGCCGCGGTTTCTGGCGGGGAGCGCGACAGATGGGGATGGTGCGCGTGGCGTTGGCGCTTGCGGTGGTGCTCTCGCACCTGCCGCTGGCGAGCTACAAGTTCTTGAGCGGCGGCCTGGCGGTGCAGGCGTTCTTCATCGTCTCGGGTTTTTACATGGCTCTCGTGCTGGACGGGAAATACAAGGACGTCGGCCTCTTCTATTCCAACCGGCTGCTTCGGCTCTTCCCGACCTATTTCGTGATCGTCGTACTCACGGTGATCGCCATCTACGGCTTCAACGCCAGCGCCACGCTCAACCCGGAACTGATCGACCGCATCCTGCAAAACCCGGTTTCAACGATCGTTCTTGCAATCGAGAACATCGTGATGGTGGGCCAGGAGATGCTGTTCTGGTTCTCGATCGACGAGAACGGCGCGCTGGTTTGGGATCCACGCGGGCCGTTGCCGGACGACAACACGGTGGTCGGCTGGCAAGGACTTTTCGTCCCGCAGGCGTGGAGCCTTTCGATGGAGCTCATGTTCTATGCGCTCGCGCCATGGCTTGCGCGCGCGGGATGGAAATGGATCGCGGCGATTTGCGCGGCGAGCATTGCGTTACGGCTGAGCGGCGCGCTGATCGATGTCGATTACCTGCTTTGGCAGGGGCGGCTTTTCCCGACCGCGCTTTTCCTGTTCCTGCTCGGCATGCTCGCGCACAAGCTGCTGCCGTTCGCGGCGAAGCTGCCAAAAGCGGCGGGCTGGGCGATCGCGCTGGCGGTGCTGACGTTTATCGTCGTATTCCCGCTGCTGGGCTGGACCGACGTGCGGATGCGCTGGGCGGTTTACGCCATCTTCGCACTGACGACGCCGTTCATTTTCGCCGCCTTCAAGGACAACGCACTGGATCGTTGGATCGGCGACCTCTCCTATCCGATCTATATGACGCAGCTTTTGGTGATCGGCGTCGTGCTGACATATGAGCCGCCTTATGCGGTGTGGATCGCCATCTTCGGCACCATCGCCGCGTCGGTTCTGGTGATGCTGCTGATCGACCACCCGCTCGATCGCTGGCGCCAGCGGCGTGCGGCGGCGAGGCAAGAGCCGGCCGCCGCCCCCGGCGCCGCAAGCGTGGCGCCGCTCTAGCGCAGCGGGGGATGGCGCCAAGCGAGCGGTGTGAAGCTGGTTTTCGGCGGTTGAGGGGTGATTTTGGGCGCCGGGCCGGGGTGGCTTCGTTCTCGTTGTGTATTACATACGGGACGTGAGCGAATCTCCCTCCCCCGGCCTGTTCGGCGATGAGCCCGCCAGCGGCAATTATGTCGTGCTGGCTCGCAAATACCGCCCGCGCACGTTCGAGGATCTGATCGGGCAAGAGGCGATGGTGCGCACCATCGCCAACTCGTTCGCACTGAACCGCATTCCCCACGCCACCATGCTGACAGGCGTGCGCGGCGTGGGAAAAACCACCACGGCGCGGCTGCTGGCGAGGGCGCTGAATTACAAGAGCGCCGATCAGGATGGGCCGAGCGTGCAACTCGATCCGCCTGGCGAGCATTGCCAGGCGATCATGGAAAGCCGCCATCCCGACGTGTTCGAGATGGACGCCGCCTCGCGCACCGGCATCAACGACATTCGCGAAATTCTTGAGAGCGTGCGCTACGCGCCGGTGATGGCGCGCTACAAAGTCTATATCATCGACGAAGTGCACATGCTTTCGACGCAGGCCTTCAACGGCCTGCTCAAGACGCTGGAAGAGCCGCCGCCGCATGTGAAGTTCATTTTCGCGACGACGGAAATTCGCAAAGTGCCGGTCACTGTGCTGTCGCGCTGCCAGCGGTTTGACCTGAAGCGCATCGATAGCGAGCGCCTGGCCGCGCATCTCGCCAACATCTGCGCCAAGGAAGGAGTGGCGGTCGAGGCGGATGGGCTGGCGTTGATCACGCGCGCTGCGGAAGGCTCTGCGCGGGACGGGCTTTCGCTGCTGGACCAGGCGCTGGTGCAGAAGCCTGGCGCGGCGGTGACGGCCGGCGATGTGCGCGACATGCTGGGCCTCGCCGATCGTGGGCGCGTGCTGGATCTGTTTGAAGCGATCGCCAAGGGCGATGCGAAGGCCGCCATCGCCGAGGCGCGCGCGCAATACGATAGCGGCGCCGATCCGGCGCTGATCCTGCGCGACCTGCTGGAGATCGGCCACGAAGCGGCGCGCGCGCAGGCGCTGGGCGCGGAAGCGCGCCTGATCGGCGGGGCGGATTGGGTGGGCCGCGTGCGGGCGCTCGCCGCACAACTCTCGCCGGCGCAGCTTTCCAGGCTCTGGCAGATGCTGCTGAAGGCGCTGGAAGAAGCCGGCAAGGCGCCCGATCCGATCGCAGCGGTGGAAATGGCGATGGTGCGTCTCTGCGCGGCGCAGAAGCTGCCGCCCCCGGAAGACGCCGCCCGCCTGCTGCGCGATGGCGGCGCCTGGAGCGCCCACGCCCCACCCGCCAGCACCAGCGGCGCAGGCCAGAACGCCACGGTGAACGCTGCGCCGCCAGCGGCCGCGCCAGCGGCTCACGGCATCAGCCATGGCCTGCAAACCTTTGAGGATGTGACGCGCCTCGTCGCCGCTGAGCGGATGGTGGAGCTGGAAATTGCGCTTGACCGCATGAAGGTGACGCACTTCTCACCCGCGGGCGAATTGGTGTTTGTCGCCAGCGCCGATCAGCCGCGCGATTTAGTGCGTACGCTGAAAGCGCTGCTGGAAGAACATACCGAGTTGGAATGGCGCATCCGCACCGCCAACGAAACGCCCGCGCCTGTGGAAAGCATCGCCGACCGGCGCAAACGGGAAGAAGCGCGCAAGCTTGAAGAGCTGAAACGCCAGCCCTTCGTGGCCGAAGCGATGCGCCATTTTCCCAACGCCGAGATCGCCCGGGTGACGAACCCAGTGGATGAAAACGCCGGCGGCGGCGATGTTGTGGCGCTGCCCCAGAGCGAGAAAGCCGCGCCCGCCCCCACGCGCAAAAAGGAAGCCGACCGATGAAAGACCTCTCTCAGATCATGCGCCAGGCGCAGGCCATGCAGGCCAAGATCAATGAGGCGCAGAAGAAGCTGGAAGCCATGGAAGTGGAAGGCACGGCTGGCGGCGGGCTGGTGAAAGTGCGCCTTTCCGGCAAAACTGCGTTGCTGGGTCTTTCGATCGACGCTTCGTTACTGAAACCGGAAGAAGCCGAGATCGTGGAAGACCTGATTAAGGCCGCGCACGACGATGCGCGCCGTAAGCTTGAAGACGCCCAGGCCGAAGAGATGAAGGGCTTGAGCGGCGGCTTGGGCATTCTGCCCGGCTTCAAGATGCCGTTCTAACGCCCGCTGACATCGGCGCACATGCGTTCAAAAGCCGTCACCGCCGCGCCTGAGATCGAGGCGTTGATTGCGCTCCTGGGAAAAGTGCCGGGGCTTGGGCCGCGCTCCGCGCGGCGTGCGGCGCTCCAGCTTTTGAAGAAGAAGGATCAGCTGATGCTGCCGCTAGCGGCGGCGTTAGCCGATGCGGCGGAGAAAGTGCGCGCGTGCTCAAACTGCGGGATGCTGGATGCGCAGGATCCGTGCGCGCTCTGCACGGCGCTGGATCGTGACGATGGCTTGATCTGCGTAGTCGCGGAAGTGGGCGATGTGTGGGCGCTCGAGCGCGCGGGCGCGTTCAAGGGGCGCTATCACGTGCTCGGCGGCGTGCTCTCGGCGCTCGACGGCGTGCGCCCGGACGATCTGCGCATCGCCAAGCTGATGGAGCGCGCCAGCGCGCCGGGCGTGCGCGAAGTGATCCTCGCGCTTTCCGCGACGGTCGACGGGCAGACGACGGCGCACTATCTGGCTGAGCGCCTGCAGCCGCTGGGGCTTACCGTCAGCCGGCTTTCCCACGGCGTGCCGGTGGGCGGAGAACTTGATCTGCTCGATGACGGAACGCTGTTTGCTGCGCTGCAAAGTAGGCGCCCATCCTGACCCTGAACCCGCG
>JAEUMU010000056.1 GCA_016791325.1 Hyphomonadaceae bacterium | reverse complement strand
GTGCGCTCGACCGGCGTGAAGCCGTTGGGGCCTTCGAGCCGGAGCGAAATGCGCCCAACGCCCAACGCGCCGCCGCCAATCGGGATCAGCGCCGTCTGGCGTTGACCGCGGTTGAGCTGGAAGCGCCTCGGCTGCGCTTGCACGCGCGCGGTGTCCGTACCGCCGATCGTCACCGTGTATGCGCCCGGCGGCCCTTCGACGTTATCGATATTGAGCGCGCCTTGCGCTTCATCGCCCGGCGCCAGGAAGCGCGGCAGAATGAGTTCGGCCACCACAGGATCGCGCACGACGATCTGTTCGGCGTCCTGGCCGAGCGCATTCTGGCTCCACGCCACCGCCATCAGCCGCAGCGTGCCGTTGAAGTCGGGGATGTCGAGCGGAATGACGGCGCGGCCGCCACGCACTTCCACTATATCTGAGAAGAGCGACACAGTGCGCGTGGGCACGACCGTCAACCCTTCGCCGCCCAGACTGTCCCCGCCCTGACGCGGTGTCGCCGGTGCGCCCAGGTTCGGATTGAGCAGGCGGCCGTAGTCGTCGCGGATTTCGACGCCCAGCGCACGCCGGCCGAAGAAATAATCGACCGGATTCGGGCTTTGGTATTTGGTGATGTTGAGGATGCCCTCATCCACCATCGCGATTGCCACGCGCACGCGCTCGCCAGCGGCTGCATTGCGGACTTGCACCGGCACTTCGATATGCGTGCGCGGTCGCACGTTCTCCAAACCAGCGCCAGCGACGACCTCAAGCGTGCGCCCGTCCATGTCCACCGGCACGTAACCGACGCCAATGGCGCGGCGCGGCACGGGCAAATTCACCGGATCGCGCGGCGTCATCACCGTCACAAGCACGTACGCGCCCGAGCCCCACTCCGCCGTGACCGGCAAATCGATCGTGGCGCCATCGGCGCCGACGCGGACTGTGCGCGTTTCGATCACACGGTCTGTCGCGATGACGATTTGTGCTTCGCCAGGATAGGGCGGACGGATCTGCACGCGCGCGCGCGCGCCAGGGCGAACGGGATCATCTGGCGCAACGACCGTGACCATATCAGGCGTCGCGTCATCGTCAGCGGGGCCGCCCCAACCGACGCCAAAGCGCTGCGAGCTTTCCGCCTCGCCACGGCGCACCATCAAGCGATACGACCCCGAGCGCAGCCCTTCGCGCGTGATGCGCAGCGGCTGGTTGGCGGGAATGTCCACGGTCGCGCCATCGACGGGAATGTCGCGGCCCGTGCGCCGCCAGCGCCACGCGCTGCCATCGAGATACCAATCGTAGTTCCAGTCTTCGCGCACCAATTGCCATTGCACGCCGCGCAGAGCGACGCGTTGGCCATTGGCGTTCAATGCGATGACGTCATACGTCACCACCTCGCCGGCGCCGGCGCGGCGGTTCTCGAATTGCGGCTTCAGGCCGATGTAGATGTCGTTGAGACGCACCGGCACGGTGAAGCTTTCACGCACCACGCGCCCGCCGGGATCGGCCACGCTGGCGATCATGCGCGCGCGTAGCGGCAACGTCGTTTGCGGCTGGTCAGGCAGCTGCAAGGAAAGCTCCGCTGCGCCGGTTCCGTCCGTCACGGTGCCCGGCAGCTGGAAATAGCGCTCGTCAAAGCTCTCATCGGCGCGGCCGAACGCATAGCCTTCTTGCTCCGGGAACGGACTAGGATCGAGCACCAAGCGCCCTTCGGCTTCGACCGCGAGGCCGGAACCAGGCGCGCCGTAGAGGAAATCGGCCTGCACATTGATCGGTCGCGACTGATCCCGCCGCAGCACGGCTTCGCTCGCCTCGATCTGCACGCGCAGGCGTTCCGGCACGAAGTCCTCGACCGACCAGCTCACCGCGCTGGCTGGCGCGTCTTGACCATCGACCAGTAATTCCGCACGCCACACGCCGCGCGGCGACGAACGCTCCAGATCGATGTTCTTGGCGATTGCGCCGCCATCGACCGCCTCCGTTATTCTGATACGGCGCGCTTCGGTGCCGTTCGGACGATAGACGACCAGAGTAGAGCTGCGATCCGAGATCGCGCGGCCGACCTGATCGCGGATCAGACCGATCAGACGCACGCGTTCACCCGGACGATAGACGCCGCGTTCGGTATAAACGTAGGCATCGACGTCGCCAGGCGCGCGCCGCCCGTCAACGCTGCGATCCGACAGGTCAAGGCTTGGCCGCTGCAGATCGAGCGCCGCGAAATCACCCTCGCCGCCATACGCCATCACGTAACGCGCGCGTGACGGGCCATCGCCATTCACCAGCGCTTCCGCGAAATGCACACGGCCCTGGGAATCGCTGCGCACCCGCGCGAGTTCTTCGTTGTTCTGCGCGACGAGCGTCAGCGTGACATTGGCGAGCGGGCGCGCCGTTCGCAGCGAACGCACCACCACATCCAGGCCAGTGGCGCCGGAGAAGCTTTGCAGCGCCATGTCGGTGTAGATGATCCAACGGTAAGAGGACGCCCGCGATTCATTTTCAGCGTCCGCGCGCTGACCGGCGCTCGGCGATGCATCGCGCACTTTCACGACATAAGCGCCAGCGCGCAGCTCTCGCAGCGCGGCGCCAAGCGCGAACACGGTGGTCACCGCGCTGTTGCGCGGGCCATCGGCGACATCGATTTCACCCTTATAGACCTCAACACCGACGCTTTCCGCAGCGTTGTCGAAGCCCCAATAATCCCAGCCGCCTTCCGCGTTATCCTCGCCTTCGTACACTTGATGTTGCGAAAGTATGCGATCAGGAACCCGCAGCACCTGCACTTCCAGGCGGCTGACATTCACCGTCTCGATGGCGATGCCGTCAGCTTCCGCGCGCGGCAGGATTACGCCGCCGCCGGCAAAGCCGACATAAGCCGGGCGATCGCCGAACGTGAGCGTGAAGGTTTCGTCGGCTTCCGTGCGCTCACCGGATTGCGCCGGCAGGCCCTGACGTATCGTCAGCTGGCGCTCCGGCTCGAACGGCAAACCGCCGAGGCACAGCAGATTGCCCGACACATCCGTTTGGAACGGGATCGCCGGATC
>JAEUMU010000028.1 GCA_016791325.1 Hyphomonadaceae bacterium | reverse complement strand
GGCCTGCAATGCAGTCTCGACGCGCTGCTCGAGAACCTGCGGCAGCCGCCAAACCGAACCGCCATGAACACCCAACATGCCTGCGAGCGCAGCCAGCGCAGCGCCAGCAGCGCCACTGACGAAAAGCGATGGGCGGCGTACAGCAGGCTCGGTCATGTGATGCGCGCACGCCGGACTTGCGCTTCAGCCAGTGCGCCCCGGAGGCGCTCGATCTCCTCTCGATCAGCCTTCAGGCGGGCGTCGTGGGCCAGGACGTAAAGCCGCCAGCCAAGCGCGAAGCCAAGGCCGCCCGCCACCGTGAAAAGGATCAACTGAGAGAAGAACAGGCCGATCATATTTCCCGCGCCGCGCGCTTTTGTTCGCGCGCTATTTGGCCCCCTTAACGCCCTTCTAACGCTGATCAAAATAAGCGAAAACCGGAAAACCCCGGCGGGGGAAGCGCGGAAGGGCAAATGCCGCATCAGATCACCAGCGCGGCCAACCCGCTCATCAAAACGCTGAAGGCACTGCACGCCAAGAAGGGACGCGCCGAGACCGGCTGGTTCCTGGCGGAAGGCGCGCGCTTGGCGCTTGAGGCGGCCGATCTCGGCATTTGGCCGGAGGTGCTTGTGTTTTCGCCGGCTGCGCTGGAACGCGCGCCTGTTCAACAGCTGATCGCGCGGGCGGAAGCGGCAGGCGTGCGCGCAGTCCAGACCACGGACGCCATTCTCGCCGGAATCGCGAAACGCGATAATCCCCAAACCGTGCTCGGCGCCTACCGGCAACAGCTCGCCGCGCTCTCCTCCATCCAGGCCCCTCTTGTGGTGGCGCTCGATGGCGTGCGCGATCCGGGAAATCTTGGCACAATCGTGCGCACGGCGGATTCCGTGGGTGCGGGCGGCGTTATTCTCGTGGGGGAAACGTGCGATCCCTACTCGGTGGAAGCGGTCCGCGCCACGATGGGGTCGATCTTCGCGATTCCGCTGGCGCGCGCCACGCTGGCGGAACTCACCCGCTACCGGGATGAGCGCGGCGCACGGATGCTAGGCGCTTCGCTGAAAGGCGGGTATTGGGCGCCCGAAGCGCCCGCCCCCGCGCGCACCATTCTTCTTATGGGTAATGAGCAATCGGGCCTTAGCACCGAAATGGAACGCGCCTGCGATCAGCTTGTAAAGCTGCCAATGCGGGGACGCGCGGACAGCTTGAACCTTGCGGCGGCGACCGCCGTACTGCTCTATGATATTTGGCGGAGGCTCGGTTATGACGGCGCCCGCGCCTGAACTTCTTATCGCCGATGATTGGCGCGATTATCGCCTGCTGGATTCCGGCAATGGCGGCAAGCTCGAACAAGTCGGCCCTTATCGCTTTGTGCGCCCCGAGCCCCAAGCGCTGTGGGCGCCATCGCTGACGCCTAGTGAGTGGGACGCGGCGGACGCCATTTTTTCCCCATCCTCCGGAGAGGACGAGGATAGCGGCCGCTGGCGTTTCAACCGCGATTTACCGCAAAGCTGGCGCTTGCAATGGGATGACATCACCTTTCTTTCCCGCCCGACGCCATTTCGCCACCTCGCCTTTTTCCCAGAGCATTCCGTACACTGGCGCTTTGCGCGTGAAAGCTTAGGCGCCCACCGCGGCGCGCAGCCTGAAGTGCTGAACCTGTTTGGCTATTCGGGCCTTGCCTCACTTGTTTGCGCCAAGGCGGGTGCAAAAGTCACGCATGTTGATGCGTCAAAAAAAGCAATTGGTTTTGCCAGGGACAATCAGGCCGCGGCCGGCTTGACTGAAGCGCCGATCCGCTGGATCTGCGATGACGCGCTGACATTTGTTAAGCGCGAGCTCCGGCGTGGGCGCCGCTACGACGGCGTTATTTTTGATCCGCCTAAGTTCGGTCGCGGGCCTGACGGCGAGACTTGGCGTCTTGAACAGAATTTGCCGGAGTTGATCGATGCCTGCCAGAGTTTGCTGCGCACTGATCCGAATGATCGCGCCAGCGCGCGCGGTTTCATGATCGCCACAGTTTACGCCGTTCGGCTTTCTTACCTGGCGCTGGCGCAAACGGCGCAACAGATGTTCGCCGGAGGCGTCTGGCAATCCGGCGAGATGGCGTTGCCGCATGTGAATAGCGACAGATTGCTGCCGACAGCGATTTTCGCACGCTGGCGGGGTTAGCTTGATCCTGCTGGCGTCAGTGAAAGTTGCGCCCTTTCGGCATCACCTCGGCGGCGCCTGAAACATCCAAATTGATACGCACATTGCGGGGATGTCTCTGACGTGCATCCCCCTCACCGCCGCGGCGAGGCTCATCTGTTGGCCCGCCGGGGTCGAGCACAGCGCTGTGCGCAGAAAGCTTCGCCAACAACGGCGTATAATCATGCACACGTTCAGCAATGACGTGGATCACCCCGCCCTCGCTTTGCACAGGGCCATCCACCGCAATCAAACGCCCGCCTAGAATTTCACGGCGGAATTGCTCGAACACTTTTGGCCACACCACAATATTGGAAATCCATGTTTCATCTTCCAACGTGGCGAAAATCACACCGGACGCCGTGCCCGGGCGTTGCCGCACCAGCACCAGCCCAGCCACCCGCACACGCGCCCCATTGCGGGTTTGCTTCAGCTGCTCGGCCCGAATAACACGCCGCCCCTCCAATTCCTCACGCAGCAAAGCGACTGGATGTTGCTTTAGCGAAAGGCCCAGCGTGCGATAGTCTTCAACGACATGCTCGCCCAGAAGCATAGGCGGAAGCGCGAAGTCCGGCTCGCGGGTTGGATCGGGCGTTTCGGCAAATAGCGGCAAATCCTCCTGCCCACCTACTCGATTGAGCCCACGTGCAGCCCACAATGCATCACGCCGATCCAGTCCCAAAGAACGGAACGCGTCGAGATCGGCCAAACGCTCGATCGTGGAGATTTGCACACCCGCGCGCAGCCAGACATCCCGCACGGAATCATAGCCCGCCCCCCGATGGGCGACGAGCTTTTGGAGTTCCGCTTCCTGAAGTCCACGCGCCTGGCGAAAACCTAAACGCACCGCATGCGTAGATCGAATGGCGCCACTCATTTCAGCGTGCCTCGGATGAACGCGTTCGGCTGCCGGGCGTGCACTCAGCGCGCACGCCTCAAGCGCGTTATCCCAGGCAGAGCTGTTCACATCAATGGGCCGAATTTCAACGCCATGCTCTTGGGCGTCGCGGACGATTTGCGCAGGCGCGTAAAATCCCATCGGCTGGGCGTTGAGCAAGGCCGCCGCAAACACATCCGGATAATAGCATTTGAGCCAAGAAGATGCATAAACCAGGATGGCGAAGCTGGCCGCGTGACTTTCAGGAAAGCCATACTCTCCGAACCCTTCAATCTGCGCGAAGGAAGCCTCGGCAAAGGCGCGTTCGTAGCCGTTTGAGACCATCCCGGAGATGAACTTCTCTTTCAACGCGGTGATCGTGCCTACGCGTTTGAATGTCGCCATCGCGCGACGCAATTTATCGGCCTCAGCCGGCGTGAACCCGGCCGCGACGATGGCGATCTGCAT
>JAEUMU010000241.1 GCA_016791325.1 Hyphomonadaceae bacterium | reverse complement strand
CGAGGCCGAGCGCACCGCCCTGATGCGCTACGCCCACGATGTGGGCCTGGCGTTCCAGATGGTCGACGATCTGCTCGATGCGGAGGGGGTAGTGCGCGATACGGGCAAAGCCGTGCGCAAGGATGGCGAACGCGGCAAGGTCAACTTCGTCACCGTTCTGGGCGTTGAAGCCACGCGGGAGCGCGTGCGTATGCTGGCCGCGCAGGCCAAGCAGCACCTGGCCATTTTCGGCCCGCGCGGCCGCGTGCTTCTTGACGCAGTCGATTTCATCATTGAACGGCGCTATTAGGGCCGGAAATTACCCGACCGAACGGTCAAGGACGCCACGATGAAGCTTAAGCCCAACATCCTCGCCGCCATCGGCAACACGCCGCTGGTCAAGCTCAACAAGGTCGTGCCCGCTGGCGCGGCGGAGGTTTGGGTCAAGTGCGAGTATCTGAACCCGGCCGGTTCGATCAAAGACCGCATGGCCAATTACATCATCGAGCAGGCGGAGAAATCGGGCGTGCTCAAGCCCGGCGGCCTGATCGTAGAGAACACCTCCGGCAATACCGGCCAGGGCCTCGCCATGGCCGCGGCCATCAAAGGCTATCGCTGCATTTTCACCATGCCGGACAAGATGTCCAAGGAGAAGCAGGACAGCCTCAAGGCCTACGGCGCCGAAGTCATCATCACGCCTACCGACGTGCCCGGCGATTCACCGGAGCATTACGTCAACGTCGCCAAGAAAATCGCCGAAGAAACGCCAGGCGCCTTCTACGTCGATCAATACCATTCGCAGTGGAATATCGAAGCGCACTACCATTCCACCGGCCGCGAAATCTTTGAGGATACCGATGGCGGCAAGTTCGACGCGTTCGTCGGCGGCACTGGCACGGGCGGCACTGTTTCCGGCGTGGGCCGCTACCTGAAAGAGCACGCGCCGCACATCAAAATCATCGGCGCCGATCCGCTGGGCTCGGTGCATTACCATCTCTTCCACACCAAAACCCTGCCCACCGCCCACGTCTACATGGTGGAAGGCATCGGCGAAGACATCGAATGCCGGGCGATGGATTTCTCCGTCGTGGACGACATGCGCCAGGTCAACGATCGCGATAGTTTCGTGATGGCGCGCAAACTGGTGCGGGAGGAGGGCCTCTTCTGCGGCGGCTCGTCCGGCTCCAACGTGCATGTGGCCATCGAGATCGCCAAGGAGCTCGGGCCGGGCAAAGTCGTCCTCACCGTGCTGCCCGATCACGGCAACCGCTACGTCTCCAAATTTCTCAACGACGCCTGGATGAAGCAGCACGGCTTCACCGAAACCGAAGAAGAGCTCGGCTTCGTGGAAGAACTGCTGAAAGGCAAAGTCGCCAAGCCGCTGACGGCCGATGCGGAAGCGCCGCTGCGCCAAGTCATCGCCTTGATGCGCGAGCATGGCGTCAGCCAAATTCCGCTGATCGAGCGCGGCAAGCTGAACGCCATCGTGCACGAAAGCGATGTTCTCGCAAAAATGCGCGAACCCGGCTTCAGCCTCGATCAAATCGCCATGAAGGCGGCCAGCCCCATCGCCGGTCTGATCTACCCCAAGGCGCGCATCGAAGAACTGTTCCACATCTTCGCCACCGATCACGTCGCCATCGTCGTCGATAGCTCTAAGGTCGTGGGCGTGATCTCGAAGATCGATTTGATCGAATATCTGGCCAGCAAGAAACGCTGAGGGCAAACCCGTGCATCACAATAAAGGCTTCGGCACGCGCTGCATTCACGCCGGCCAAAATCCTGATCCCTCCACCGGCGCGATCATGACGCCGGTGTATCAGAACTCCACCTATGTGCAGCAAAGCCCCGGCGTGATCATCGAGGATTACGATTACGCACGCTCGGCCAATCCCACGCGCAAGGCGCTGGAAGCCAACATCGCCTCGCTCGAGGGCGCGCGCCACGGCGTCATGTTCGCGTCGGGTCTCGCGTCGATCGCTGCGTGCATTCACCTGCTTTCAAGCGGCGATCACGTCGTCCTGTGTGACGATGTGTACGGCGGCACGTTTCGCTCGCTTGATAAAGTGTTCAAGCAATTCGCCATCACCTACACCCGCGTCGACATGACCGACCTCGCCGCCACCGAGGCCGCGTTCAAACCCAACACCAAGCTCTGCTGGCTCGAAACCCCCACCAATCCGCTGCTCAAAGTCATCGACATCGCCGCCGTGGCCCGCATCGCCAAAGCCAAGGGCGCGCTGGTGGCTGTCGATAACACCTTCGCCACGCCGGTTCTCACCAATCCGCTGGCGCTCGGCGCCGATATCGTCAGCCATTCCTGCACCAAATATATCGGCGGCCATTCCGATGTGATCGGCGGCGTGCTGCTGGCGAACGATGATGCGCTGGGCGAGCGCCTGCACTACATCCAGAACGCCGTTGGCGCGGTGCCTGCGCCGTGGGATTGCTTCCTGTTGCTGCGCTCCACCAAGACGCTGCACTTGCGCGTGCAGCGCCATTGCGAGAACGCAGCGAAGATCGCTGATTACCTCGCCGCCCAGCCGCAGATCGAGCGCGTGATTTATCCCGGCCGCGAAGACCACCCCCAGCACGCCATCGCCAGGAAGCAGATGCGCGGCGGCTACGGCGGCATGATCACCGCCACGTTGAAGGGCGGGCTGCCCGCCGCGCGCACCTTCCTGGAGCGCGTGAAGCTGTTCACGCTGGCGGAATCGCTCGGCGGCGTCGAAAGCTTGATCGAACACCCCGCCATCATGACCCACGCCTCAATCGATAAGCCCCTGCGCGAAGCGCTCGGCATCAGCGATGGCCTGGTGCGCTTCTCCGTTGGCGTGGAAGACGTCGAAGACCTGATCGAAGATGTCGCCGAGGCGCTTGCGGCGGTGAAGGCGTAGGCGCGGAACCTCCCAGAGCCGGCGTCCATGAGCGCCCAGAGCGCGCGGCTCCTGCAGCGGTCGAGCCCTGCCGCGGGCCCCGGTAGGTGCGGCGCCCGGCGGCGCTGCGCCCAGGCGCCGCACGAAAATTCTCCTGTTTCCTTGCTCCTGCCGCGAATGGGGCGTCGATTTCACCCCTGAACCCGGCTAGCCTGCCGGAAGGCACTATTAAGGCAAGGCGCGCATGGCCACGCAAACTCCGCTTCTGGACACCGTCACGTGGCCCGCCGATCTGCGCCGGCTGGAGCGCGGCAAGCTGCGCCAGCTTGCCGATGAGGTGCGCGCCGAAACCATCAGCGCCGTCTCCACCACCGGCGGGCATCTGGGCGCGGGCCTCGGCGTCGTCGAACTCACGGTGGCGTTGCACTACGTGTTCAACACCCCGCGCGATGTGCTGATCTGGGATGTGGGCCATCAGGCCTATCCGCACAAAATCCTCACTGGCCGCCGTGATCGCATCCGAACCTTGCGCCAGGGCGGGGGGCTTTCCGGCTTCACCAAGCGCGCCGAGAGCGAATACGATCCGTTCGGCGCCGCCCACGCCGCCACCTCCATCTCCGCCGCGCTTGGCTTCTGCGCGGCGCGTGATGCGCGCGGCGATGATAGCCACGTGATCGCCGTGATCGGCGATGGCTCGATGTCTGCCGGCATGGCCTATGAGGCGATGAACAACGCCGCCGAAACCACCAAGCGGCTGATCGTCATCCTCAACGATAACGATATGAGCATCGCCCCCCCGGTCGGCGGCATGAGCTCCTATCTCGGCCGCCTCGCCGCCACAAAAACCTATCGCCGCATCCGCAAGGCCGCCAAGAACGTGGCCGAGCATCTGCCCGCGCCGATCCACGATGTCGGCAAAAAGGCCGAGGAATTCGCCCGCACCCTCGTCACCGGCGGCACCTTCTTTGAGGAGCTGGGCTTCTATTATCTCGGCCCCTTCGATGGACACGATGTCGATGCGCTGGTTTCCATACTCAACAACGCCAAGGATATTGGCGATCGCCCGGTGCTGGTCCACGTCGTCACCAAGAAGGGCAAGGGCTACGCGCCGGCGGAAAACGCCGCCGACAAATATCACGGCGTCACCAAGTTCAACGTCGTCACCGGCGAACAATCCAAAGGCGGCGCCGCGCCGAGCTACACCAAGGTGTTCGCGCAGAGCCTGATCCGCGAAGCGCAAAAGGACGCTAAAATCTGCGCCATCACCGCGGCCATGCCCTCAGGCACCGGCCTCGACGCCTTCGGCTCGCAATTTCCCGAGCGCACCTTCGATGTCGGCATCGCCGAGCAGCACGCCGTCACCTTCGCGGCGGGTTTGGCGGCTGACGGCATGAAGCCGTTCGCCGCCATCTACTCCACCTTCCTGCAGCGCGGTTACGATCAGGTCGTGCATGACGTCGCCATTCAGCGCCTGCCGGTGCGTTTCGCGATGGATCGCGCCGGCCTCGTCGGCGCCGATGGCCCCACCCACGCTGGCAGTTTCGATATCGGCTTCATGGGCGCGCTGCCGGGCATGATCGTGATGGCCGCCGCCGATGGCGAGGAACTCTCGCGCATGGTCGCCACCGCCGCCGCGATTGATGATCGCCCCAGCGCGTTCCGCTATCCCCGCGGCGATGCAGAGGGCGTCATGGGCCCGGATGCGCACCTGCCGCTGGAAATCGGCAAGGGCCGCATCCTGCGCGAAGGCTCCACGGTGGCGCTGCTCAATTTCGGCGCGCGCCTCAGCGAGGCCAACAAGGCCGCCGATAAGCTCGCCGCCATGGGCCTCTCCACCACCCTGGCCGACGCCCGTTTCGCCAAGCCGCTCGATGAAGATCTCATCCGCCGCCTCGCGCGTGAGCACGAAGTGCTGCTGACGATCGAGGAGGGCGCCGAGGGGGGCTTTGGCGCCTTCGTGCTGCACTTCGCGGCGCGCGACGGCCTGCTCGACCGCGGCCTCAAAATCCGCACGCTCACGCTGCCGGACATCTTCCAGGATCAGGACAAGCCCGAGCTGATGTACGCCGCGGCTGGCCTCGACGCCGACGCCATCGCCGCCGCCGCCTGCCTGGCGCTCGGCCGGGGCGTCAACGAACAGCGCGCCTAAAAAGCCGGGCCGCCTGGCGCTCGGCGCCGCACGTCTCTCCGCAGCTCGGCGGGGCAATTCACGCGCATCTCCGCGCGCTGCTTTTCCTATTGCCTAGCGCCCACTGCGCGTTGCCTAATCTGCGCCCGCACAACCACGGAGAATCCCCCATGGCCAAAGGTCAGCAGCGCTCCAACAAAGAAAAGCGCAAACCCAAGCAGGACAAGGGCGATAAGAAAGGCGCGAAGAAGTAGGGGGCTACACAAAATCTCTCCGCCCCCTTCGCCGCGCGCGTAGTATTGCTCCATCCCGGTGTGGGAGGCGGATGTGCGCACACCAAGCCAAACGTCGCCGGGTGCGGTTCGAGCGTGATGGGAAGCAGACTGGCGACAGCGCGTTTCCTTGCTTCGGCGAAAGCTGAAGGTCCGGCGGCGCATTGGTGGCGCAGCCGCACGCGGGCCGGGAACGTCAGGCAGGGCGCTAAACGCGCTTGGATACCCAGCGTCGCGGACGCGGCTGCGCAGGAGCGCGCAACGGGGGAGCAGACCCCGCCGCATCGCCGTCTCATCAACGCATGGCCACCCAACGCGGCTTGAACGCCGCATGCTGGCGCCGGCTCGAAAACACAACCGCGCGGGGCGCGCTGGAAGCGCCACCCCCTTCTTTCCTTTGCGCGCCCGCTTCTGGCGCGCCCCGCTCTCCCGTCTTTGGCGGAGCCGCTTCTCTTGAAAGCCCCCGCGCTGGCGGCGATGGCGCGCGTACAGAAAAAAGCCCGCGTCAGCAGCGGCGCGGGCCTTTCAGTCGGGGAGGGGTGCTCTTACTCGCTGCGCGCGGGCGTCTGGGGATCCACGTTGTCGCTTGCTTCGTTCAGCCCTTCGGCGGCGTCGCGGCGCACTTCGTAGGAGGCGGTCTCCACCATGGTCGAAGCGCGATCGCCCGCTTCGCCCAGCGCCTCGCTGGTGGTGTCGGCCAGTTGCGCCACTTCGCGGTCGATCACGCGCCCGGCGCGCTCGGCGCTCATGTCATTGTCCATCCAGGCGTAAACCAGCACGCCGACGCCGACGACAAGCGCCACCAGGCCAACCGCGCCAAAGCGCGTCCCGCTATGGCCGCCCGCCGCATGTGCGCCGCCGCGAAACAGGCCCGCGATCACCGAAAGCACGAACAGCGCCAGGAATACCCAGAACAACAGCACGGCGATGCCTGTGAAGGTCGAAGCCAGGCCGCCAAAGCCAAACACCGCCGCAACCACGGCGGCGATAAAAAATCCAATCGCCCAGCCAAGCATGGGAAATCTCCGTTCACCAAATCCGTTGGCCGAAGAACGCCAGCCCGGCGGCAAAGTTCCCGTGTTTGGAGAGCGGCGCGAACGCCTAGATCGGCATGCGCAGAATTTCCTGATACGCCTGGATCACCTGATCGCGCACCGCGATCACGGTCTGCAGCTGCGTTTCCGCCGCCGCGATCGCGGTGACGACGTCGACGATGTCGGCCTGTCCCGCCGCCACCGCGAGCGATTGGTTCTCGGCCACGGTGGCGCTCGCGCCGGCCTGGCGGATCGCATCCTGCACCAGCGAGCCGAAATCGACGCCATCGCTGGCTTGCGCCGCGCCGCCGCCGGCCGCCGCCTGCGCCGCCTGCTGATATGCGCGTGCTGCGGAAACGGGATCAATCGCCATGGCTTATCTCCGCAGAAGATCGAGCGCCCGCGACGTCATCGTGCGCGCGGCTTCGATCATGTTGAGGTTGGCTTCGTAAGCGCGCGTCGCATCGCGCAGGTCCATCATCTCGACCAACGTGTCGACATTCGGCAGCCGCACATAGCCGTCTGAATCCGCGGCCGGGTGGCTTGGGTTATATTCCTGGCGGAAGGGCGACATATCGTACACCGCCCCGCGCACCGAAACCGTCACCGCGCCATTTGTCAGCGTGGTGGATTCCAGCAGCGGGATGCGCCGGCGGAACGGCTCTTCATTGGGCGAGGCGCCAGTCGATTGCGCGTTGGCGACGTTTTCAGCCGCCAGGCGCATGCGCAAGCTTTGCGCATGCATGCCCGCGGCGGCGGCGGAGATGGCGGCTTGAATGTCAGTCATTCACCTATCTCCCGGGCGGCCTGGAGGCGATGCGCACCAATTCCAGGCCCTTTTGATAGAGCGCGAGCCCCGTCTCGAACTGCATGCGTGTTTCCGCCGCGCGCGCCATCTGCTCTTCCAGGATGACGGAATTGCCGTCGATCGTGGTTTCGCTGTCGTCGCGCGTGACGATGCTGGTGCGCACGCTGCCGTTGGGCGTCATATGGCCGGCGTTGGTCTGGCTCATGGCCAGGCCGCGTCCGCCGGCATAACCCGCCAGCATGCGCTCGAAGCCGCTGGCGTCGATGTCGCGCGGGCGATAGCCAGGCGTCGAGGCGTTGGCGATGTTCTCCGCGATCAGCTGCTGGCGCGAACTCAGCTGATCGAGCCGCGTGCGCAGGAGGCCGAAGAAGGGGGTGTTGGCGAGATCCAAGGGGGGCCGACTCAGGGCTGCAAACTTTGCCTAGTCGATCAGTGCCTGGTTAAGCGGACCTTAAAACGCCGGCGCAATATTAACCTCTCATTTACCAAACCCGTCGAGCCACAGTGCGGACACTCCAGAACGGAGACGCTGCGTGGATTGGACAGATTGGGCGCGTGCGCTGTTCGCGCTCATGGCCACATTGGCGCTGATCGGGGCGGTCGCTTACGGCGCGCGCCGGCTGGGCATGCTCCAGCACGGGGCCCAGGCGCAGCGGCGGCTGAAGATCGGCGAAACGCTCATGCTCGATCCGCGCCGGCGGCTGGTGATTGTACGCTGCGACGGGCGCGAGCATCTGCTGCTGCTATCGCCGGGGGGCGATGTGGTGGTCAGCGAATTCGACGCCAAAGCCCCCGATCCGGAGATCAGCACGTGAGCGAGGCGAAGCAGGCAAGCGTGGCAGGCAAGCCCAAACCGCTATTCGGCCGCTGGACGCGGCTGATCCTGTTCGCGTCGATCCTGATGTCGGTGCTTTCAGGAGCGACGTTCGCGTTCGCCCAGGCGGCGGAACCCGCGCTTTCAGTCAATCTCGGCACCGGCGAGGGGCTGACGGCGCGCGTGCTGCAATTGGCGGCGCTGATCACGGTGCTGTCGCTGGCGCCGTCGATCCTGATCATGACGACCAGCTTCGTGCGCATCGTCGTGGTGCTGTCGCTGCTGCGCACCGCGCTGGGGCTGCAGCAGGCGCCGCCCAACGTGGTGATCGTGTCGCTCTCGCTGTTCCTCACCGCGTTCGTGATGCAGCCGGTGTGGGATCAGGCTTATCAGGCCGGCATTGGCCCGGTGTTGGCCGAAGAGATGCCGCTCGATGAGGCGTTCCCGCGCATAGTCGAGCCCCTGAAACGGTTCATGGCGGCGCAGACGCGCGAAGCCGACTTGGCGTTGTTCATGGATA
>JAEUMU010000218.1 GCA_016791325.1 Hyphomonadaceae bacterium | reverse complement strand
GTGCGAAAGCGGAGAATTCATCGACCATACGCCCAATATCGGCGACCTGACGCAGACTGGTGTCGGTGCAGCGCTGGAAGGTTTCCTGGTCGGACTTGATCTCGTCGGAATACTTTCGCCGCAGACGTTCGGCGGAAAGTTGAATTGGCGTCAGGGGGTTCTTGATTTCGTGCGCGATGCGCCGGGCGACATCCTTCCACGCTTCTTGGCGCTGCGCGGAGATCAGCTTGGTCATGTCGTCGAAGGTGAGCACTAGACCGCCTTCGGCGTCGGGGCCCATGCGCACGGAGAGATTGGTCGACTGACCTTCGCGCACGATGTCGATGCGCTGCGCGGGCGTTTCGGCTTGCGGCGCGGGTTGGTTCAGCAGTTCCGCGAATTCCGGCACGGCGTCCATCAGGCGCCGGCCGACGAGATCGCCCTCGTCGAAGCCGAGCAGCAGAGCGGCGGAGCGATTTGCGGCGCTAATGCGCCCATCGCGGTCGAGACCGATCACGCCGGCGCTGACACCGCCGAGAACCGTCTCCAGGAAGCGGCGGCGGCTCTCTGACTGCTCCTGCGCGGCGACGAGATCGCGGCGTTGTGTTTCGAGCTGCGCGGTCATCCGGTTGAACGCGGAGGCGAGCGCGTCAACCTCGTCGCGCTCATCGCCGGTGGAGACGCGCGCCTTCAGGTCGCCGGCGGCGACGCGGCGGGCGGCGTCCGCCAAACGCCCGATCGGCTCGGCGATGCGAGTGGCGCTGGAGAGCCCAAGCCACACAGCGCCAAGCAGCACCAGCAAGGCGGTCGAGAAATAGGCTAGGCTGAACAGCGTGCGCAGTGATGATTGCGCCGCCCGCGCAGTCCGATACTCAACCAACGCCTGATCGAACTGACGCAACTGTGTGACGACGCCGGGTGCAACGGCGCGCGTCGCGACAAGATAGGCGCCTTGATAAGCGGACAAGCCGAACACGGCGACCACGCGGTCGTCGTCCTGATCGAAGCGGATCGACACCGAGCCTTGATCGGCAGTGGCGAAGGCTTCGGCGGAAGGACGTTCATAGCCGCGCGCTTCCTGGCCTTCCGCGCGCGCCAGCACATCGCCATCACGGCGAATGACGTATGCCGAGGCCAACGCGCGCGCCTGGGCCTGAGCGGCGAGGAACGCGCGGTATCGCTCTGGATCTTCGGTGAGTCCTCGTACGGCGAGGTTCAAATCCTCCGCCATTGCCAGCACCTCGCCGCTGAGGTCACCCGAGGCGAGATCGACATAAGCGCGGCCGACATCCGCGGCGTTTTCGATGCTGGTGGCGATGCGCGCACTAAACCAGCGTTCGACACCTTGGCTAAACGTGAAGCCAAGAAAGGCGGCCACGAAAACAGCCGGCGCCAACGCGGCGAGGCTGAACATGGTGACAAAGCGCACGTGCAGCCGCGCGCCGGTGGCGGCCAGGCGCCAAGCACGGGCAATGCGTAGAACCCGATGGGCGAGAATGCCGATTAGCCCTGCGGAAAGAACCAGGCTCGCCGCCAGCATGACCTGCACATAGGGGATGGCCTCCCCTGTCAGGCCTTCGCCCGTGACCAGCACGACGATGGACACCGCCGTCAGCAGGGCCGCCAACGCGTAACCAGCCGCAAACGTGATGGCGCTGCGGCCGTGGGGCCGGTCGCTCAGCACCGGCGCGGTCTGCGTTGGGTCGCTCAGAGCGACGTGGTGCACCACGGCGGGGGGATCCCATGTTGCTGGAAGGCAACATGGTGTTGGCGCAATATCACGCTGGCGTCAATCACTGCGCCCAGTTCGGATGCCTAAGGTCTGGATCTTCTTCCGCAGGGTGTTTCGGTTGATGCCGAGAATGGCGGCAGCCCGGATTTGATTGCCCCGCGTGGCCTCCAAAGTACGGATGATGAGGGGCCTTTCAACCTCGTTCAGCAGCCGGTCATAGAGCCCCGGCGACGGGAGGTCTGATCCAGCGGCGGCAAACTCCGATGCGAGCCGCCGGCTGACAGCATCCTCAAAGCTATCGGCGGCCACAGCTTCGTCTTCGGCGCTGGCCGCCGCCGCACCGACCAGTTCCGCCTCGATATCCCCTGCCGTTATCACGGAGGCTGGCGAGAGCGCCGCCGAACGGCGGAGCAAGTTTTCCAGTTCGCGCACATTGCCGGGAAAATCGTAACGCTTCAGCCGTTCAACAGCAGAGCTATCGAGCGTCTTTTCCGGCAAGCCCTCACGCCGCGCGCGCACAAGGAAGGCGCGCGCCAGATCGCCCACATCGTCCAGCCTCTCGCGCAATGGGGGCAGGCGGATCGACACAACGTTTAACAGGTAGAATAGGTCGCGCCGGAACGAGCCCTGGCGCACCATCGCGCTCAAGTTTCTTTGCGAGGCGGCGATCAAGCGCACGTTTGGACGTGCGGTGGGCTCTTCAGCGTGGAGCAGGCCGGCCAGGCGCGTCTGAGCTTCGCTGGGCAGCTCATCAACGTCCTCGAGGAAGAGCGAGCCGCCGCGCGCCTTCGTCAACGCACCGTCAGGCCCAAACAGGTCGCGTTCCAGCTGCGCCACGCTGAGACCGGCCAGGCTCAGCGCGACAAATGGGTTGGCGCCACGGCGGCTGTGGTCATGAATGGCGCGCGCAACGCGCTCCTTGCCGGCGCCGCTTTCGCCTTCAACCAGCACCGTCAGATCGGTGCCGGCGACGCGCGCCATGGTGCGATAGACCTCCTGCATAACTGGCGAACGGCCGATCAGGGGTAGGCGCTCTTCCTTTTCGGCCTTGCTGGCTTGCGCGCGCGCTTTAGCGTCCGGACCGCCGGAAAGCGCACGCTTCACCGCCGCCATCAACTCATCCAGATCGAACGGCTTGGGCATGTAATCGTAGGCGCCGGCGCCGGCCGCGGAGAGCGCCGTGGCGACCGTGGATTGAGCGCTCATAACGATGACCGGAAGGTTGGGCCGCGCCGCGCGCATGGCCGGAAGCGCGTCAAACACGCACTCGTCGCCCATATAAACGTCGCTGAGAACAAGATCGCCTTCGCCGTCGCGCACCCATTTGGACAGCGTCGCCACGTTTCCGGTGGCGCGAACGGCGTAGCCTTCCTTGCCGAGCGCCTGCGACAGCACGAAACGCAGCGAGGAATCGTCATCGGCCAGCAGGATGCGTGCGCTCATGGGGCGTCTTCCGTGTCGATGGGGAGAAGGATTTTGAATGCGGTTCGCCCTGGGGCGCTTTCTACTTCGATGCGTCCGTCGTGGCGGGCGATGATATCGGCGGACACCGTGAGCCCAAGCCCCATGCCCCCGCTCTTTGCGCTGGCGAAAGGCTCGAACAGACGATCGGCGATGTCGGGATGCAGGCCCGGGCCATTATCAACAATCTGAACCTCAAGCTGCGCACGCGCCGCGCCGCTTGCAGCCGAGCGAATTCGCACGCCCGGGCGATAGGCCGTCAAGAACGCGATCTCGCCATCGGATTGGCCGGCCACGGCTTCGGCCGCGTTTTTTGCTACGTTGAGGAACGCCTGGATCAGCTGGTCCAGATCGCCACGGACGTGTGGCAAGCTTGGATCGTAACGCTCGCGGATCATCACATCGGGCGCGCTTGAACCGATCAGACGGCGCACGCGATCGAGCGCCTCGTGGACGTTGAAGCGCTCGAACCGGGGCGGCTCCAGCGAATCCAACGGGTCGATCCGATCGGTGAGACGGCGAATGCGATCCACCTCATCGCAAATGAGTTTCGCAAGCGCGGCGGAATCCGGATCGTCATTGCGGCCGATAAGCTGCGCGGCGGCGCGAATGCCCGCGAGCGGGTTGCGCACTTCATGAGCCAACGTCCGCGCCGCAGCATTGACGTTTGGCGGCGCCTGGCGTGCGCGTGTGGCGCGTGTAAGCACCAGAGCGATGTAGCCGTTCTCCCCTACCGGCCCGGCCGCCACCGTGGCGCGGCCGAGCGCGAAACCCGGCCCGACCAGCGCGACATCAGCCTCTGCGACGCCCGCGCCATTGGCGAGCGCGCGCCGCGCCAGCAAGAGCACCGGCGCGTCCGAGCCAAAAATCTCCTCAAGGCGCCGGCCGAGCAATCCACGCCCCACGCCAGCGAGCAGATCGGCGGCCTCGGCGTTCACGAACCTGATGCGCTCTCCCGCATCGACGCCAATGACAGGCGCCGGCAGCGCCTCTAGCCAACGCTCCGCATCCGGCTGAATACGCGCCCCGGCTCTCAACGAAATGGCGGTATCCGTCACCACGCAGCACCGAAGGCGCGGCAGATTTTCCGGTTGATCTGCTTCAAATCGGTCATAAGACCCAGGCTCCTTCGCGGTAGCTTAAGGCGCCCAAAAAGCGGGCGCCAAGCGTTTTATGTTGCGGTGCAGCAGGCACTCAGGGAAAAATGTCCCCATGCGAGTAGCGGGTGTAATTGTTGCGGCGGGACGAGGAGAGCGTGCCGGCGGTAATTTACCTAAACAATACAATATCTTAAACGGCCGCCCGACGATTAATTGGTCAATCGCTGCGATGACAGAAGCGGGCGTAGAGAAAATTATTGCCGTAATCGACCCTTCCCACGAGGAGTTGTTTCGCGGCGCAACGAAAGCGCTGTCTGTGAAGAGTGTCGCCGGGGGCGCGACGCGGAGCCAATCTGTCCGGGCCGGCCTGGCGGCGGTCGGCGCCGCGGACGCCGTGCTTATTCATGACGCCGCCCGCCCTGGGCTTACCGTGGGCGTGATCAGCAGCCTTCTGGCGGCGCTGGAAGCTGGTGCTGACGGGGCCGCGCCTGCGCTGCCTATCGCGGATTCGCTGCGGCGGGCTGACGTTGGGGGCGACGTTGTTGCTGAGGTGGAGCGTGACGGCCTCTGGGCCGTGCAGACGCCGCAGGCGTTCCGACTCGATGCAATCGGGGCGGCGTATGCCAAGGCTGGCGACGCCACCTTCTCTGATGACATCGCCGTGGCGCGGGCCGCCGGAATTAAAGTGCGCCTCGTGCCGGGTGAGGCACGACTGATGAAGCTAACTTATCCAGGCGATCTCGCGATATTGGAGGCTTTGATGGGCGCGCGCACCACGTGCGTTGGTTCGGGCTACGACGCCCATCGCTTCGGCGCGGGCGATTACGTGACGCTCTGCGGCGTGCGCATCACCCACGAGAAGGGCTTGTTGGGCCATTCCGATGCGGACGCGGGTTGGCACGCGCTCGTGGATGCGATCCTTGGGGCGCTGGGCGATGGCGACATCGGCGCCCACTTCCCCCCTTCTGACGCGCGCTGGAAGGGCGCCGACTCTGAAACTTTCCTGCGTCACGCCGCAAAGCTGGCCGCCGATGCCGGCGCGCGCATCGTGCATGTTGATCTGACGCTGGTTTGCGAACGCCCCAAAATCGGACCGCACCGCGAACAGATGCGCGCACGCACCGCCGAGGTGCTCGGGCTGCCGCTAGCGCGCGTTTCCGTCAAAGCCACGACGACTGAGCGCATGGGGTTCACCGGCCGCGAAGAGGGCCTCGCCGCTATGGCGACGGCGACGCTGGAGCGTCCGTGCTAGGCGCCGCCGGCGACGCTGCGGGGGCGCCCCCGCAGCGCTCCAGGTACGGGTAGAGCCGACATTGCTCGGCGCCGTTCATGTTCTCCCACAGCGCGCGTGGAATGTTGATGTAATCGTCCGTCCAGGCCGCGCCCGCGGGGGGGGCGATCACGCGCCAATCGTTGCTGGGTAATGGCACGTTCATCAGCGCTTGCGGCGTACGCGCAATGATCATGACGCTGGCGGCCAATCCGCCATAATATGAAACCGGCGGCTGCTCAAAGCGGTCGCTGACGCGGAATAACGTTGGCGCATTGAGATCGCGCGCCACGCGCGCCGCCTCCGACACCAGCGCCAGATTCCGATTGGAGAGGTGCAGGACGATGATGCCGCGATCGGTGAGCTTGCGAAGGTAGGTCGCAATTGCTTCACGCGTGAGCAAATGCGCGGGGATGGCGTCCGACGAGAACGCGTCAACGACAATGACATCGTACGAGTTGTCCGGCTCCTCGGCGATGCGTAGCCGCGCATCGCCAAGCACCACGCGCGCATCCGGCTGGCACTGTGGCACAAAGGTGAAATCGCCGCCTGGGTGCGCTGAAAGCCGAACCACCGCAGGATCAATCTCGAAAATCGTGAGATGATCATTGACGCCCATGAGACAGGCCGTTGAGCCCGTTCCCAGACCAATCAACGCCAGGCTCGATGAATCGCCAGTGCTCAACCCCCCGACGATGGCTTCGCCCAAGGCCGTGCGCGGGTGGTAGTAGGTTAGCGGAAGGCGCTCATAATCGCGCCCCATGAGCTGCGCGCCGTGGATCGTGGTGCCGTGCATCAAGATGCGCAATTCTGGCGTCGAATCCCCAGGAGATTCTATCGAACGCGTGCGCAGAACGCCGAAGAAACTGCGTTCCTGCGTGATAATGCGCCCGCCGCGGGCGTCATCGAGGAAGATGACGGCGAACGCACCAAGGACAATCGCCGCCAGATAGATCGGCCGCATCCGGTTGAACAGAATCGCAACCGCGCTCAGCGCGACGCCGAAGCCGATCATCACCTGAAAGTCGAAGCGCTGCAGCATCAGCGAGAGCATCAGCAGGAACACCAGCGTGGGAACCGCGGCGCCAACGGCGAAGTCCGCCAGAACTTTGTTGTCGCGCTTCGGCTGCATCGTCGCATGAAGGGCGAAAGCAAGCGTAAGGAAGCTTGTCCCCATTAGCAGCCACACCCACGGCTGCTGCGCGATGATGATCGGCCCCTGCTCCGACACCGTGCGCATGAACACAGCCTGCAGATTGAAGGCGATGCCGATGACGAGACACGTGTGAATCGCCGCTAAGGCCAGGAAGGCGTAGCGGTAGGCGGCGGGACGGCCCTCATCGGCCCAGCCGGCGGCGATGACGAGCGCGGCCGCGCCGAGCGCGCCGGTTATGATGGCGGCGTCCACGGGGGTACGGCCAAGCGCCAGCAATAAGGCGGCGACAGCCAGCATCGCCACCGCACCGACAGAGGCGTCCGCGAGGCGCGGCATGTTGGTGAGCCCTCGCGGCCGGAATAGGCACGCCGCCGCAAGCGCCAACGGATATTCGTAGACGTTGTTGAAAATGACCGGCGCCGCGAAAGCGGCCAAGGCGCCGCCCAGCACGCCGCCGAGCGATACAAAAAGATAGAACTCCGTCAGCCTATCGGCGCTCGGCCGTGTGCGGGCTAGCGCCTGGTGGCAGATCAGCGCACTGAAGAAGAAGCCTGCAAGAATGCCCAGCATCGAGCCAAGCCAATTGCCGGACGCGTAATAAGACATCACCAGCAGCGCCAACGCTAACGGGTGAATCGCCAAGGTCGGCGCGAACAGCTTCTCTCCGCCGCGCATGAAAGCGATGACGAACGTGACGAGATAGAGCGCCAGCGGGATCACCCACAGCATCGGCGCGGAGGCGACATCCGTGGAGATATGGAGCGTAACGCCCAGCACCAGCGCTGAAGGGGCGGCGGCTGCAGCCAGCCAATAGAGGCGATCACGCCATGCCGGCGGCGGGCTTGACGGCGATTGCGCCTGTGGCGCGGGCCCATCGGCGGCTATGGCTGTGGAAGCGGAGAACAAAATGAGGGCCGCGACAAGCGCATATCCCGCCGACCACGCCACGCTCTGCGCCTGCGCGCCTAGGAGCGGTTCGATCAAGACGGGATAAGCCAGGAGCCCGCCGAAACTGCCGAGGTTTGAGGCCGCGTACAGATAATAGGGATCGTGCGCGTCGGCGCGCCCGGTGCGCGCGTACCAGCTTTGCAGCAACGGCGCGGTGGCCGCAGCCACGGCGAACGGCGCGCCAACGGAAAGCGTAAGTACGCCGACGAGCCACAGCGCGGGATGCTCCGAATTGGGAACGCCGAACGCATCTGTCACGTGAACGGGCAGCACAAACCAGGCAAGGATAAGCGCCACGACATGGATCGCGGCTTGAAGGCGGAGGTCTTTAAGCCGCGCCAGCAAATGGGCGTAAACGTAGCCGACAAGGAGTGCGCCCTGGAAGAACGCCATGGACGTATTCCAGACCGCCGGGGAACCGCCCAGGAGCGGCGTCACCATTCGGCCAAACAGAGGTTGCAGCACGAAAATCAGCGCCGCACTGGAGAACAGTGCTAGCGTGAAAATTGGCGCCGCTGCCCGGCGCGCGAGGGCCTGCATGCTTACTCCCCGTCCGTTGAGGCGCTTCTGCCACCGCGGGCGAGTCCTGGGAATGGACTTTTTCCGCCTCCCCACGCTAGCCTCGCGGCCACCATGGACAGCGACCATCTGCTTGAAGCGGCCCGCGCCTTCCTAGCGGAAGCGCAGCGGCGCAAGCTGCGCTTGGTGACGGCTGAAAGCTGCACCGCCGGGCTGATTGCAGCGACGATTGGGCGTGTGCCGGGCTGTTCGTCCGTGCTGGAGCGGGGTTTCGTCACCTATTCCAACGACGCGAAGGCCGAGCAGCTGGACGTGCCGGCCGAACTGATCGTGCGCCGCGGCGCAGTGAGCAAGGAGGTCGCCCTGGCGATGGCCGAAGGCGCGTTGGCCCATAGCCCAGCTGAACTGGCTGTTGCAGTGACTGGTATCGCGGGACCGGACGGCGGCACCCCAGAGAAACCAGTGGGTTTGGTTCACATCGCCGCAGCGCGGCGCGGCGGCGCACGGCTGCATGAGGAGCATCGCTTTGGCCCCACCGGACGCGAACCGGTGCAAGCCGCCACAGCGGCTGCGGCGCTCACATTGCTCGGGCGTCTGCTGGACTAACCGAAGCGGCGTTTTGCTTCGCGTTCAAAAGCGCCCATGATGCGCGCGGCCACGTTATCGCGATTGGCGGCGACCGCCGCTTGCAGCAGAGGATTCTTGAACTGATAGGAGATCCAGAATTTCACCTGCGCTCCGCGCTCATGCGCGGCGAACCGCCAGCGATTGTCTAGCGCGTGAAACGGCCCGCTGACGAGGGCGACATCAACCTCGCCCTTCGCGGGCTCGCACCGAACCTTGGTTGCGAAGCGCTCGCGGATCGCCTTCCAGCCCACCACGGCTTCCGCGACACCTTCCCAGCCCCCCTGCTCTCGCGGTTCCTCGGACCTGACACGCAAGCTTTGCAGCCAGGGGATAAATTGAGGATAGGCGCGTACATCGCCGACCATACGGCACAGATCGTCAGGCCTGTAGGGCAGTATGCGTTCGGCTTGAATCGTAGTGCGCGACATCAGCCGCCGGTTTGCGCCAGACGCGCCGCCTTGAGGCGGGCGAAATCCTCACCTGCGTGATGGGATGAGCGCGTCAGCGGCGAAGCGGAAACCATCAGAAACCCCTTCGCATACGCGATGGTCTCAAGCGCCTTGAACTCATCCGGCGTCCAAAAGCGATCGATCGCCGCGTGTTTCTTGGTGGGCTGCAGATATTGGCCGATGGTTAGGAAATCCACGCCTGCGACGCGCAGATCGTCCATCACCTGCAACACCTCATCCTTGGCCTCCCCAAGGCCGACCATGAGTCCGGATTTGGTGAACTGATTGGGATCGCGCTGCTTCACTGAATCCAGCAGGCGCAGCGACTGATAGTAGCGCGCGCCGGGACGAATGGAGTGATAGAGGCGCGGCACGGTTTCCAGGTTGTGGTTGAATACATCGGGCGCTGCATCGATCACCCGCTCTGCCGCGCCGGGTTTACGCAAGAAATCCGGTGTGAGGATCTCGATCGTGGTTTCCGGCGCGGCGCGGCGGATGGCTTGGATCGTCCGCACGAAATGATCGGCGCCGCCGTCTTCGAGATCGTCGCGATCGACTGAGGTGACGACGACGTGCTTCAGCCCCATCTGCGCTGTCGCGAATGCGACGTTTTCGGGTTCTTTTTCATCTAGCGGCAGCGGCTTGCCTGTGGACACGTTGCAGAAGCTGCAAGCGCGGGTGCAGATGCCGCCGAGGATCATGAAGGTGGCGTGCTTCTGGCTCCAGCACTCGCCGATATTGGGGCAGCCGGCTTCCTCACAGACCGTATGCAGCTTGAGATCGCGGACGAGTTCTTTGGTTTGGTGGTAGCCGAGGCTGGTGGGCGCTTTGACCCGAATCCAATCAGGCTTGCGCGGGCTGGGGGCGTCCGGCCGGCCTTGCTTTTCGGGATGGCGCGGCTTTGCGGCTTCCCCATTCTGGCGCAAATCGATCAACGTCGGCATGGCGCGAACATGACCCCCAAGGCCTTGTTTCGCAACGGGCAGGAGCGGATTTCGCCATTGCAGTCGAGCGCCTGGTGGGGCCCCCGCTTGCCAATTGCGTTCGTCCCGCTACCCTTATTACAAGCGTGAAACAATAATCACGAGGTCCGCGCTCCGGGGCTAGGGGCGTTGGGCAGGGTCAGTCCGGAGGCATGCATATGGCGCAACGTCCGTTCGATCTGGCGCGCACGCGCGTCACGTTGTTCGAGGCTTTGCTCCGGGCCCGCGACATGCGGGGCGGAAAATATCCGATCCTCGAGGATCACGAGCGCAAAGTTCTGAGTTACGACGACATCGTGCGGGCCAGCTTTGCGCTAGGCGGCAAGCTGGATCTCCTAATCAAGAGGAACGAAACTGCGGGCATCATGCTGCCGACGGGCGCTGGCGCTGTGGTGACGTTCTTTGCGCTGCACGCCATTGGCCGTACGCCAGCGCTGCTGAACTTCACAGCCGGCGCGATGAATCTCAAGAGCGCGTGCGAGGCGGCCAACGTACGCAAGATTCTTACCTCGCGCACGTTCATAAAGCTCGCCAAGCTGGAAGCCCTTGAAGCAGAGCTCTCCAAATTCGCCAAGCTGATCTATCTGGAGGACGTCCGCAAATCGATCGACTTCGGCGACAAGCTCATCGCGCTGACGAAGGGGTCGTTTCCACGCGTCTTTGCCGCTAAGGCCAGCCCCGACGATACGGCGGTGATTCTGTTCACGTCGGGCTCATACGGCGCGCCGAAGGGAGCGGTGTTGAGCCACGCCAACCTAGTGTCGAATGTCGAGCAAGGCCACTCGCACGTTCCGTTCGAGCCGGATTGGAGCTTCTTCTCTCCGCTACCGATGTTCCACTGCTTTGGGCTGCTGGCGGGGGTGCTGCTGCCGCTTTTCACCGGGCATAAGACGTTCCTGTTCCCCTCCCCGCTTGCGGTGAAGGAAATTCCGACACTGATCAAAGAAACCGGCAGCAACGTTTTCTTCGCCACAGACACGTTCGCCCAGCAATACGCGCGCAACGCTGACGACGAAGATATGAAATGCATCCGCCTCATGGTGTTGGGCGCGGAGCGCGTACGCCCAGAGACGCGCGAAATCTACGAGAAGCGCTTTGGCGTTGAACTGCTGGAAGGCTATGGCGCGACTGAAGCCTCTCCGCTGATCTCGGTGAACGTGCCCGGTCGCAATCGCCACGGTACAGTGGGCCAGTTTGTGCCTGATCTTGAGTGGCGGCTGGAGCCAGTACCCGGCATCGAGGGCGGCCAGAAGCTTTATGTGCGCGGGCCGAACGTGATGCGCGGCTATCTTGACCCCACCAAACCATTTGGGATCGACCTGCTGCCGCAAGGCTGGCACGACACCGGCGATGTCGTTGATGTCGACGCGGACGGCTACATCCGCATCCTTGGCCGCGTGAAGCGCTTCGCCAAAGTCGGCGGCGAGATGGTTTCGCTCAATGCCGTGGAAGGCTACGCGCAGCAAGTTTGGCCAAGCGCCACGCATGCGGCGATCGCCATGCCAGATACGCGCAAGGGCGAACGCATCATCCTGTTCACCAACCAGAAGGACGCCGTCGCGGGCGCATTCCAGGAATGGTGCAAGGCGCAGGGCGTTGCTGACATCGCCGTGCCAAAGAAGATCATCACGGTGGATGACATTCCCGTGCTGGGCACCGGCAAGACCGATTACGTTGCTCTCGGGCGCATGGCGGCAGACCTCGTTGCGCGTGCAGAGGCGGCGTAAAGCGCCGCCTGGTACGGGTTAAACGTGCAGCACGCGCCCGTATGCGTCGAGCACCGCTTCGTGCATCATCTCCGACAGCGTCGGGTGCGGGAAAACCGTTTCCATCAACTCGTGTTCGGTGGTTTCGGTGTTCATGGCGACGACATAGCCTTGGATCAACTCTGTGACCTCCGCGCCAATCATGTGCGCGCCCAAGAGTTCGCCGCTTTTGGCGTCGAACACGACTTTGACCATGCCTTGGTCTTCGCCTAGAGCGATGGCCCTGCCGTTGCCGACAAATGGGAAGCGGCCAACCTTCACCTCCCGCCCCGCCGCTTTTGCTTTCGCTTCGGTGAGACCGACGCTGGCGACCTGGGGGTGAGAGTACGTGCAGCCCGGAATGCGTTCCTTGATCATCGGGTGCGGCTTCTGGCCGGCGATGGCTTCGATGCAAATGACGCCTTCGTGGCTGGCCTTGTGCGCGAGCCACGGCGCGCCCGTGACGTCGCCGATGGCGTAGAGACCGGCGACATTGGTTTTGCCGTAGCCGTCCGTGACGATATGGCCGCGCTCAGTTTTCGCGCCGAGCGCCTCCAGGCCAAGACTCTCAATGTTTCCAGTGATGCCTACTGCGACAATGGCGTGGGACGCTTTGAGCGTTTCCTCCTTGCCGTTTGAAACTACAATGGCCTCTACACCCTCCGCAGTAGCCTTGAGCGCCTTGGCTTCGGTGGAGGTGCGGATGGTCAGCCCTTCTTTCTCGAAGCGCTTCTTGGCGAAGGCGGAGATTTCCTCGTCCTCCACCGGCAGAACGCGATCGAGCAGCTCCACCACCGTCACTTTCACGCCGAACGCCGCATAAAAGCTCGCGAACTCGATGCCGATGGCCCCGGAGCCGAACACCAACAAACTCTCGGGCCACGCCGGCGGCGCCATGGCGTCGCGATAGGTCCAGATGCGTTTGCCATCGGCCTTTAGACCGGCCGCCGGGATTTCCCGCGCACGCGCACCGGTGGCGAGGATAACGTGCTCGGCTTCGTAGGCAGCCTCTTTGCCGTCCTTGCCTTTCACGACCACTTTCGCCGCGCTGGCGCCTTTCTCCAGCCGCGCCTCTCCCTCGATCACGGTGATCTTGTTCTTCTTCATCAGGTATTGGACGCCCTTCTCCATACGCCCAGCTACGCCGCGTGAACGCTGCACCACGGCCTGGGGATCAAACTTCACCCCCTCAGCCGAGAGACCGAAATCCTTGGCGTGTTGAAAGTTGCGATAGACTTCCGCAGACCGCAGCAGCGCCTTGGTGGGGATACAGCCCCAGTTGAGGCAGATGCCGCCAAGCTTGTCGCGCTCGACGATCGCGGCGCTCAAGCCAAGCTGGCTGGCGCGGATCGCGGTGACATATCCGCCGGGACCGGAACCGATGATGATGACGTCGAATGAGGTGCTCATGCCCTAGGGGCATAAGCCAGTACGGCGGCAGGGCAAGAGGCAGTTTTGCATTGCCAAACTGCCTCAGGGAGACCTGCTAGTTCAGACCAAACGCGTTGCGCACGCCGTCGACCACGAACTGCGCCGCGAGCGCGGCCAGAAGAATGCCGAAGATACGGGTAATCATGGCCGCCACGGTGGGCCCCATGAAGCGTGAGAGTGGACCCGCGGCCAAGAACGCACCGAGGCAAAGAGCCAGATTGAGCCCCACGCCGGCCAGGATGACGGCCCGGCTCACCATATCCTCGTACTGTGAGAAATAGAGCATAACCGAGGCGATCGCGCCGGGCCCCGCAATGAGCGGAATCGCCAAAGGGAAAACAGAAATATCATCCTGATGATCGGGATGCTTGGCCTGCTCAGCGGCCACCTGCTCAGCGCGTTCCTCGCGCCGCTCCGCCCGCTTCTCAAACAACATGTCGACGGCGATGAGGAACAGAAGAAGCCCCCCGGCGATGCGGAACGCATCGATGGAAACGTGCAATTGGGCCAACAACCAAGCGCCGCCGAAAGCAAAAGCCAGCAGAATACCCGTGGCGATAGCGATGGATTTCCACGCCATGCGCCGGCGCCAAGCCGCGCTCATACGCGCCGTCATGGTCGTGAACATCGGCGCCATGGCGACCGGGTCAATGGCGACGAAGAAGGTCACGAACGAGGCGAGGAATAGCGAAAGCATCAATCAGCCTTAACCGATTCACCTACCCTTAACGTCACCTTTTAGCGCAAAATCAAGCGCAACCCTTTACCTTCCCGCGCATGACGGGCGATGACGCAGAGCACATCTTCAAGATTCTCGTGGTCGAGGATCGCGTTTTCCAGCGCCGGCTCATTACGGAAACGCTGCGCGCACTCGGTCGTGTGATCGTGGACCACGCCGATTGCGGCGACCACGCTCTCCAGGCCATCGGGCACTTGCTGCCGGACATGGTCATCACAGATTGGGATTTGGACGGAGGCCAGGGCCTGGCGTTCGTGAAGCGCCTGCGCGGCGGAGAGGCAGGTGAAATGTTCCGCCGGCTCCCGGTGATCATGGCCGCCGGACGCGGCAAGGTCAGCGTGATCGAAGGGGCGCGCAACGCCGGCGTGGACGAGTTTGTTTTGCGGCCCTTCTCGACGGAAGCGTTGTTGCGCCGGGTGCGCGAGGTGCAGGCGCGCCGGCGCGATTTCATCGAAAGCATGCGCTATGTTGGGCCGTGCCGGCGCAGACGCCGCCAGGGCGGCTATGAGGGGCCCCGACGGCGCCTGTTTGACACTCGCGACAAAGAAGCCGATGCGCCTGATCTCCAAATCCGCAAAGGACTCGCTTCTACCTACGCGGAGCGCATGACCGCCGCGCTCGCAAGCCTGGATTCGCCCGAAAGCGTACGCAACCTTTGCCTGATGAGCGGCCAACTCGCCACGTTGGCGCAGGACATGAAGGACCATCTTTTGATGTCAGCCACCTCTTCGCTGTTTAATTACGTGAAAGGCGTGGGCGCGGAGGCGGCGCTCAATACGGAAGTCGTGCGCGCGCACCTGGAAGCTATCACGCAATTGGCCAGCTTGCCGAATTCCCAAGCGGAACTGCGCCGCACGGTGACGCAACAGTTGAGTGTTATGGTCACGAAGAAGCTGCGCCAAGCGGGTGAGGCGGCCTAACCGCGCGCGAAGCTCGCGACCAAGAAATTCAAAATGTCGAACGTGCTGCGCCATCCAGCATAAAGCGCCAGTGCGAACGCCGCTAACGACAATACCGGCGCGGCGCGGGCCAGCAGGCTGACCCCATCCCCCGCGACGAGGCGCAACATCCAGCCGATCAATGTCGCGGCGACAATCGCGCCGGCAATGGCGGCGACGACGATGATCAGAGCTCCGCCGGCAGTGGCGAACGCGTGCACGAAGAGCAAAATTGGCGTGAACAAGCTGAGCACGGCCGCCAGCAACGCCAATCCGCGCGGGCCGCTGCGGCCCTCCGCTGCAACCCGCCCTGGTTTGGCGCTCTCGCAGATGATGGCGAAGCCCTGCAGCAGGAACGCCACGAACCAGAGATCGCCTGCCGACGCCAACAAGTCGCGGATCTGGGCCCCTATTTCCATGACATTGCTCCCCCGGGATGGGGTGCCGCAGAGGTGACGGTGTCAAGGTGAAGCACTTGCGGCGCGCGCGGTCTCGCGCAAGCATCGCCACAAGGTAGGCGCCATGTTCAGGTTCTTGTTTGCAGCCGTTTTGGGACTGTGCGCAGCTGGTTGTGCGCACGCGCAGGTGCGCCCTGAAGGATTTGTCGACGCCCGCGACATTGTCCCCGGCTTGGCTGTCGAGATGCGCTATGCGAGCGCGCACAATTTTGTTGGCCGTCCGATCGCGGGCTACGAGGCGCCGGTGTGCTTGCTGACACGACCAGCCGCCGAAGGGCTGGCGCGGGCGCAGGCGGCGTTGGCGCCGTTTGGGCTTGGGCTCAAAGTCTTCGATTGCTACCGGCCGGCGCGCGCCGTGGCGGATTTCGCGGCGTGGGCGCGCGATCCAAACGATCAGGCGCGGCGCGCGGAGTTTTATCCTAACGTCGATAAATCGCAGCTGTTCGCCCTAGGCTACATTGCTGAACGCTCTGGCCATTCGCGGGGCTCGACGCTGGACGTCACGATTATAGATATCGCCAGCGGCGCTGAACTCGACATGGGCGCCGGTTACGATCTGTTCGACCCGCGCTCTTGGCCCAGCGACCAAAGCGTCAATGCGGCTGCGCGCAGCAACCGCGCCCTACTCGCCGCGACCATGCGCGCGGCCGGGTTCAGGCCGCTGCGCGAAGAATGGTGGCATTTCACACTCGAGAATGAACCGTTCCCGCAAACGTATTGGGACTTTGTGGTGCAATAAGCGCGCTAACAGCGTCTTTGCTTGCGCATGACGGCGTCGAACTCCGCCCAAGAGGCGAAAAAGTGCGGCTCGGAGAAGTCTGCGGGCAGCCATCGCACGCCACCGCGCGAAATAGTAAGGCGGCCGAAGAGCACGTTGCCCTCCCGCGCTTCAAACTGCGGCGCTGTTTGCTCGTTGAAACTCTCCACGCCTTTGGTGGGCGCCGCCTCAGCGTGCAGCCGAATGCCTCACAACAGCATCGCCATCGGATCTTCAAGGAAGCTCTTGAACGCTTTCAAAAATGCGGCGCCCAGCGCACCGTCCACGACACGGTGATCGCAGGTGACGGTGACGGTCATCACCGTGGCAATGGCGAGAGCATCGTTCTTCACAACCGGGCGCTTTTCGCCGGCGCCGATCGACATGATCATGCCGTGGGGCTCGTTGATGATCGACGCGAAATGCTTGATGCCCATCATGCCCATGTTCGAAATCGAGAACGTGCCCCCCTGAAACTCCTCGGGCTTGAGCTTCTTGGTGCGCGCGCGCTCAGCGAGGTCAGCCATTTCGTGGCTGATCTGC
>JAEUMU010000214.1 GCA_016791325.1 Hyphomonadaceae bacterium | reverse complement strand
CGCAGGCGGGCGCGGCGTACCGCTGGGTGGTGGCGGAGGCGGCGCAACCACCTCAACAGCACCGCCGCCGCCTCCCCCGCCGCCGGCGCATGCGCCAAGCACCGCCACGATCACAGCCTGCACCAGCAGACGCCCGGCCTTCAGCGCGATCATTGATCCGTCCCGTTCAACCATCCCACAAGAGACAGTCTTAGCGCCTTCGCGCGGCCATGCTAGGTGTCGAGCAGGTCGCGTGCGGCTTCGGCCACCGCTTCGGCTGTGATGCCGAAATGCGCATAGGCGTCTTTCGCGGGCGCAGAAACGCCAAAGCCCGACACGCCGATAAAGACATCCAGGCCAAAGGCCTCGAACCAGCCCTGGCCGATGGCGGCCTCGACGCCGATCTTGACCTCCTCGTCATCGCCGCAGACTTCATCCTGGTAGGCGTCGCTCTGCTGCTCGAACAATTCAAAGCAAGGCGCGGAGACAACACGCGTCGGCACGCCTTGGGCTTGCAGCAATTCGCGCGCCTTCACCGCCAGCGCGACCTCCGTGCCGGTGGCGAAAAGCGCTACGCGCGAAGCGCCGCCCTCAGCGGGCAGCAATTCGTAAGCGCCCTTGATGGAGAGGTTTTCTGATGCATCCCCGCGCAGCGCCGGCGTGGCCTGACGCGACAGCGCCAGCACACTGGGGCCATCGTTGCGCAATAGCGCGGCTTGCCAGCATTCGGCGGCCTCCACGGCATCGGCCGGACGGAACATGTGCAGGTTCGGAATGGCGCGCAGCGCAGCGAGATGTTCGACTGGCTGGTGGGTGGGGCCGTCTTCGCCGAGGCCAATGGAATCATGCGTCATCACGTGGATGACGCGAATGCCCATCAGCGCGCCGAGACGGATGGCGGGGCGTGAGTAGTCGGAGAAGGTCAAGAATGTGCCGCCATAAGGAATGACGCCGCCATGCAACGCCATGCCGTTCATGGCTGCGGCCATGCCATGCTCGCGAATGCCGTAGCGCACATAGCGTCCGGCGCGATTCTCCGGCGTGAAATCAGCTGCGCCCTTGACGAGAGTATTGTTGGAGCCCGTGAGATCGGCCGAGCCGCCAAACAATTCGGGCGCAGCGGCGAACATGGATTCAATGGCGGCGCCAGATGAGGCGCGCGTGGCGAGCGCCGGCTTTTCCGTTGCAACCTTGGCAGCATGCATGCCTAACGCGGCGATTGCGGCTTCCACGTCGCCGGCAATGGCGGTCTCGAATTCACGCCGCTGCGGCGATTGCATCAATCTGCCCTGCCACGCATCGCGCGCATCGCCGCCACGCGCGCCGATTTGACGCCACGCCGCGAGCACGCCGGCTGGGATTTCAAACGGAGCCCCGCTCCAACCAATGGCGGCCTTGGCTGCGGCGAGTTCTTCAGCGCCGAGCGGCTCGCCGTGCGCTTTGGCCGTGCCCGCCTTGTTGGGTGCGCCGTATCCGATAGTGGTTTTGCAGGCGATCAGCACCGGGCGATCAGACTTGGTCGCGGCGGTGAGCGCCTTGGCGATGTCTGCGTAGTCGTGCCCGTCGCAGGCCAGCACACGCCAGCCGCTGGCCTCGAAGCGGGCCTTCTGATCTGTGGCGTCCGACAGGGAGATCGCGCCATCGATGGAAATGGAGTTGTCATCCCAGATGACGATGAGCTTGTTGAGTTTCTGGCGGCCCGCCAGTGCAATTGCTTCCTGGCTTACGCCTTCCATCAAGCAGCCATCACCCGCGATGACCCATGTGCGGTGATCAACGATGTCTGCGCCGAAGCGCGCGCTCAGATGCGCTTCCGCCATCGCCATGCCGACGGCGTTGGCGAGCCCCTGCCCGAGCGGGCCTGTTGTGGTCTCCACACCTTCGGCGTGGCCGTATTCAGGATGGCCGGGGGTTTTTGAGCCGAGCTGGCGGAAGCGCTTGATTTCCTCCAGCGTCATATCCTCGTAGCCGGTGAGATAAAGCAGCGCGTAAAGCAGCATAGAGCCGTGGCCGGCCGAGAGCACGAAGCGATCGCGGTCTGGCCAGCGAGGATTGGACGCATCGAACTTGAGGAAGCGCGAGAACAACACTGTGGCGGCGTCCGCCATACCCATGGGCATGCCGGGGTGGCCGCTCTTAGCTTTCTCAACCGCGTCCATCGCCAACGCGCGGATCGCACCAGCCATCAGGCGTGCTTCTACGCCTTCGATCATTTCGCTCTTGGCCATGCCGGCTCCCTTCGCCTGGGCTGTTTAGCGCCGATTCGGCGCCTTTGCCCGAAGCGTGCAGTCCGGTATCAGCGCTGAGCGCACGCGGGAATGCGGCGGCGGAGCAGAATATGCAGATTTTCATCGACAGCGCCGATGTGAAGGAACTCAAGGCCGTGGCCGAAACCGGGCTCGTGGACGGGGTGACGACGAATCCTTCACTGGTGGCCAAAGCGGGCGGCGATTTTTTTGAGACGCTGCGCCAGATCTGCGCGGCCGTGCCCGGGCCAGTGAGCGCCGAGGTTGTGGCGCAAGATACCGAGACTATGCTGGCGGAGGGCCGCAAGCTGCGCACCGTGGCCGACAACATCGTCGTAAAAGTTCCACTGACGCCAGCGGGACTGCGCGCGTGCAAGACGCTCGAGCAGGAAGGCCATCCCTGCAATGTAACGCTCTGCTTTTCAGCCGCTCAGGCGCTGCTGGCGGCGAAAGCGGGCGCGACGTTCATCTCGCCCTTCCTTGGCCGGTTGGACGACAATGGCCAGGACGGCATGGGTCTGATCCGCGAAATCCGCGCCATTTATGACAATTATGATTTCCAGACGCAGATTCTGGCGGCTTCCATCCGCACCGCGAACCATGTGCGCGACGCCGCCATCGCCGGCGCCGATTGCGCGACTATCCCGCCAGCCGTGTTCCGCAGCCTTTATAAGCACGTGCTGACGGACACGGGCCTGGACGCCTTCCTGAAAGACTGGAAGGCGACCGGCCAAACAATTTTGTAGAACTAGTTCGCCTTAGCGGGTGAGGCGCATCAGGCGGGCGATGTCATCGTCCGTCGTGGCGCGGGCGGCGGCCATCGTCGTTTCCGCTGCGGCGAGTTGCGCGCGCACGGCCGCGACATCGAGCGGCTCGATCACGGGGCGCTCGCTCACGCGCGTCGACGCCCAAGCAGCGCCGCCG
>JAEUMU010000205.1 GCA_016791325.1 Hyphomonadaceae bacterium | reverse complement strand
GCGGATGATTGCGTCGAACGCAGAAGGCGGCGTCGGGCTTAGCGAAACCTCAGGTTCGCCCGCGCGCGCGGTGATCGGGGCGGTCATGATCAAGGTGGGCGAAACTGGCGTGTAGCCGCGCCGCGCCAGGGCGTTGGGCAGATCGGGCGGAAAGGTCGCGCGCTCGGTCAACTTGAAGCGCGCCGGCAAACTGCGCGCGGCGTACCAGGCCTCCACCGCGTCGATCGCGCCTTCCACGTCGCCGCCATCCCACGCCAGCGGCCAAGCGGCGTTCACACGCCCGGTGACGCCCCCGGAAGCCAGCAAGAACCAGCCATTGCGCTCTTCCGTGACCGCGGCCGGCCAGGTGCGGAGTGTGGCGAGATCAATCTCGCGCGGCGTCACGTCTTGGCCGCCACCAGCTTCACCACATCGCCCATGATGTGCGTGATCTTGAAATCCTTCGGCGTATAGACGCCCGCCACGCCCATCTGCCGCAAGGCCAACGCGTCAGCCGGTGGAATGATGCCGCCCACGATCAGCGGCACATGCTCAAGCCCCTCCGCGCGCATCAGGCGCACGACTTCCTGCACCAGATCCAAGTGCGAGCCCGAAAGAATGGAAAGCCCCACTGCATGCGCGCGCTTCTCCTTGGCCGCGGCGACGATCTCGGCCGGCGTCAGGCGGATGCCTTCGTAGATCGCATCCATGCCCACCGCGCGCGCGCGCGCGGCGATCTGTTCTGCGCCGTTGGAATGGCCGTCGAGCCCCGGCTTGCCGACCAGGAGCGTCAGTTGGCGGCCTAGTTTTTCGCTCAGCGCCGCGACATCGCGCTTCACCGCCTCGATATCCTCGCCGCCACTTTCGATCACGAGCGCAACGCCGGTAGGCCCGCGATATTCGCCGTACACCTTGCGCAGCGCGGCCGCCCATTCGCCAGTGGTGGCGCCGGCTTTCGCTGCGGCGATGCTGGCAGGCATGATGTTCACATCCGCGCGCGCATCGGCTTCCAGCTGCGCCAGCGCACGCGCCGCGGCGGTGGCGTCGCGATGAGCGCGCCACGCTTTCAGGCGCGCGATCTGCTCGGCCTCGACGGCGAGATCGACGGTTTGGATGTTCTTTTCACCGGCTTCGAGCGGAGATGGCTCGCCCTGGGTGTAGGCGTTGACGCCGACGACCTTTTGCTCCCCGCGCTCAATCGCCTCGATGCGCCGGCGGTTGGAGTCCACCAGCGCGGCTTTCATGTGCTCAAGCGCCGCGGCCGCACCGCCGATTTTCTCGATCGACGCAAGTTCGGCGCGTGCGCCTTCGATCAATTCGGCCACCTTGGCTTCGATCACGCGTGAGCCGTCAAAAATATCCTCGAACTCCAGCAGATCGGTTTCGTAGGCCAGCACTTGCTGCATC
The DNA here is from genome assembly GCA_016791325.1 of Hyphomonadaceae bacterium. Classification (GTDB taxonomy): domain Bacteria; phylum Pseudomonadota; class Alphaproteobacteria; order Caulobacterales; family Aquidulcibacteraceae; genus Vitreimonas. The sequence goes on along the minus strand of JAEUMU010000205.1, from coordinate 9,758 downwards.
CGGAGCGACCATTGCTGGTCCCATGGGCGGGGCAGGCCGAGCGCTTCGTTCCAAGCCGGCAGCTGCACCGCGCGGGCGCGCGCGCTTTTCGATAGCGTCACCGCCAGTGTTTCCAGCAGGATACGATAGACGTTGTTTTCCGCCTGCTGCTCAGTCAGCCCCAGCGAGTTGACTTGCACGCCGTAGCGGAAGCGCAGCGCCTTCTCATCCGTCACGCCATAGCGTGTGCGGCCGATTTCTTCCCACAGCGCGTTGAACGCGCGCATCTTGCAGAGCTCGGTGACGAACCGCATGCCCGCGTTCACGAAGAACGAAATGCGGCTGAACACCAGCGCGAAGCGCTCCGGCGCCACTTCGCCGCGCGTCTTTACCTCATCCAGCACGGCGATCGCCGCCGCCAGCGCGAACGCCAATTCCTGCTCCGGCGTGGCGCCTGCTTCCTGCAGATGGTAGGAGCACACGTTCATCGGATTCCATTTTGGAATCGTATCCAGGCTCCAGGCGATGGTGTCGGCGGTGAGCTTCAGGCTCGGCGCGGGCGGAAAGATGTAGGTCCCGCGGGAGAGGTATTCTTTCAGAATGTCGTTCTGCGTTGTGCCGGTGAGCTTTCTGGGATCGGCGCCTTGCTCCTCGGCCAGCGATACGTAAAGCGCCAGCAGCCAAGCCGCCGGCGCATTGATTGTCATCGAGGTGTTCATCTGTTCGAGCGGAATCGCCTCGAACAGGGCGCGTAGATCGCCCAGATGGCCAATCGGCACGCCTACTTTGCCGACTTCCCCGCGCGCCAGAATGTGATCGCTATCGTACCCCGTCTGCGTCGGCAGATCGAACGCCACTGAAAGCCCGGTTTGTCCTTTCGCCAAATTGGCGCGGTACAGTTTGTTGGACTCCGCCGGGGTGGAGTGGCCGGCATAGGTCCGGAAAATCCAGGGCGCGTCGGGCGCGTGCTGAAAGGGCGTTTGGCTCATGTCGCGCTCCACCGAACAGCAAGTCATGTTGCACCGCAAGAAGGCGTACCGCTAGCGAAAGTGGCGCACCGCTGAAATTTTCGCCCGGTCAGATCGGTTTGGCGGAAAAACGTGCGTATGAAGTGGCGTTTACGCTGCGGGACGGGTGCGTTCGGCGCCCACGCATGCATCACATTCACAAATCGAGCTTATTGCGCAGTGCAGCAAAAAGGGTCAGTCTCGCGGTCCGAGGAGAGCCCTGGATGAGCCAGCCCAACCTAAAGCCGGTGAAGGATATCTACGCCGTCGGGGAGATTCCGCCCCAATTCCATGTGCCCAAGCGGATGTGGGCGTGGGCGATCCGCAAGGAACGTCATGGCCGCCCGCTGCAGGCCATGCAGCTTGAAGAGGTGCCGGTACCCGAGGTGGGCGAGGATGAGGCGCTCGTGCTCGTGATGGCGGCGGGCGTAAACTATAATGGCGTATGGGCCGCCCTCGGCGAGCCGATGAGCGTGCTCGACGTTCACAAGCAACCCTATCACGTCGCCGGCTCCGACGCCTCCGGCATCGTCTGGGCCGTGGGCTCCAAGGTGAAGCGCTGGAAGCCGGGCGATGAGGTCGTCATTCATTGCAATCAGGACGATGGCGACGACGAAGAATGCAATGGCGGCGATCCGATGTTCTCGCCCAGCCAGCGTATCTGGGGTTACGAAACCCCCGATGGCTCCTTCGGCCAGTTTTGCAGAGTGCAGGCGCGCCAGCTGATGCCGCGCCCCAAGCATCTCACTTGGGAAGAAAGCGCCTGCTATACGCTGACGCTCGCCACCGCCTATCGCATGCTGTTTGGCTGGAGGCCGAACGTGCTGCGTCCGGGCCAGAACGTGCTGGTGTGGGGCGCTTCGGGCGGGCTGGGCGTGTTCGCGGTGCAGCTTTGCGCTGTAAGCGGCGCGCACGCCATTGGCGTCGTCTCGGATGAGTCCAAGCGCGACTACGTCATGAGCATGGGCGCGAAAGCCGTGCTCAATCGCAAGGATTTCAATTGCTGGGGCCAGCTGCCGAAAGTGAACGGTCCCGAATTTGGCGATTACATGAAGGAGAGCCGCAAGTTCGGCAAAGCCATCTGGGAGCACACGGGCGGCAAGGATGTCGATATCGTGTTCGAGCATCCGGGCGAGAGCACGTTCCCGGTTTCGGTGCTGGTGTGTAAGCGCGGCGGCATGGTGGTGATCTGCGCCGGCACCACCGGCTATAATCTCACCATGGACGCCCGCTTCCTATGGATGCGCCAGAAGCGCGTGCAAGGCTCACATTTCGCGCACCTGTATCACGCCTCCCAGGCCAACCAGCTGGTCATCGATCGCCGCATCGATCCGGCGATGAGCGAGGTGTTGCCATGGGACAAAATCCCGGACGCGCACGAGAAGATGCTCGATAACAAGCACGCGCCCGGCAACATGGCCGTGCTGGTAAGCGCCCAGCGCAGCGGCCTGCGCACGTTTGAGGATGTGCTGGAGCTGAGCGGCGCGCGCTGACGTTCGCCGAACATCGCTTGCGCGGGCGGCCCCGGGGGGCCTAGCACTCGCGCATGCTCCACATTGGCATCTTGGCCCACTCGGCGGACGGCGCGGCGCTGTGTTTTCTGGAAATGGTGCGCGAAGGGGCGCGTGCGCTCGGCGCGCACGACCATCCCGAGATCACGCTTTCCATCCTGCCCATGGCGCCCACGCTTACGCTCTATGATCGCGGCGAGCTGGCCGCCGTGCGCGTGCATCTAGCGGCCAGCGCGCAACGCCTGGCGGCCGCCGGCTGTGACTTTTTCGTGTGCCCTGATAACACCGCGCACATCGCGTTCGAGCAGCCGGGCGCGCCGTTGCCTTTGCCTGGCTTGCACATCGCCGAGATCGTCGCTTAGCGCGCCAAGGCCGATGGCCGCCGCCGCGTGGCGCTGCTGGGCACACGCTGGACGATGGAGGGGCCGGTCTATCCCGCAGCGTTCGCGCGCGCGGGGCTGGAGATGCGCGCGCCCTCGCCGGGGGAACGCAAGATCGTGGATGACGTCATCTTCGCGGAGCTTTGCCAGGGCGTGATCAGCGCGCCAGCGCGGGAAGCGTATGTCGGCATCATCGCCAGGCTGCAGCGCGAAGAGGGGTGTGACGCGGTGGCGCTCTCCTGCACCGAGATTCCCTTGCTGGTGACGCCGGATGTCTCGCCGTTGCCGACCCTCGATTCCACCCGCCTGCTGGCGCGGGCGGCGGTGCAGGCCGCGCTTCAGCGCGCGCCGGCGCCGCACTGGCGCGGCGGCCCGCTGGGCTGACGCAGCGGCGCGTGATTGACCTTCCCGCCGTGAACGGCGCTTAATTGCGCCACAAAAGAAAATCCGGGGGCGGGCGTATGGTGCGGCTTATTCTGGCAGGGCTGGCGGTGCTTGTGCTCGCGGTGGCGGGCTTTGTGGGCTATCGCACGATCTCGTTCACCGCTCCGCCGCCAGCGGCGGAAGCGGCCATTCCCGACACCTCAGACTACGCCATCGACGCCAACGCCGCCGCCGCGCGCCTGGGCGAAGCCATCCGCTTTCGCACGGTTTCGCTCGTTGCGCCGAGCGACGACCGCGCGCCTTTCACGCAATTCCACGCCTGGCTTCAGCAAACTTATCCCGCTTTCCATGCGGCCGCGCGGCGCGAGATCGTGGGTGAGTTGTCGCTGCTCTACACCTGGGCCGGCAGCGATCCCGCGCAGCCGCCCATCGTGCTGTTGGCGCACCAGGATGTGGTGCCGGTGGCGGCTGAAACGCGCGAGGCGTGGCGCCTCGATCCGTTCGGCGGCGATGTGCAGGATGGCGCTGTGTGGGGGCGCGGCGCCATTGACGACAAAGGATCGTTGGTGGCGCTGCTGGAAGCGGCTGAGTTTCTCGCCGCGCAAGGCCGTCAGCCTGTGCGCACCATCATTTTCGCGTTTGGCCACGATGAAGAAATTGGCGGCGAGGACGGCGCGGCGCAGATGGCGCGTGTGTTGGCGCAGCGCGGCGTGCGCGCGTGGTTCGTGCTCGATGAAGGCATGGCTGCGCTGGACGATCACCCGCTCACCGGCGGGCCGGCGGCGATGATCGGCGTTTCCGAGCGGGGCTTCGCCACAATGCGCGTGCACGCGGCTGGCCAGCCGGGCCATTCATCCATGCCGCATCGGGAAACCGCAGTCTCGGCGGTGGCCGAGGCGGTGGATCGGATTCACGCCATGCCGATCGAGCAGCGGCTGGAAGGCGGCCCCGCCCTGGGCATGATGCGGGCGCTGGCGCCGCAGCTTGATTTCACCACGCGCATGGCGGTCGCCAATGAATGGCTGTTTGGCCCGCTGCTGCGCGCCCGGATGGCCGATAATCCTCCCGCACGCGCACTGTTGGGCACCACGATCGCGCCAACCATGATCAACGGAGGCGTGCGCGCCAACGTGCTGCCGGCGGAAGCGACGGCGATGATCAACTTCCGCATCCACCCCCGCGACACGCCAGACGCATTGCTGGCGCAAGCGCGCGCACGCGTCGCTGATCTTGAGGGCGTCACCGTGGAGTGGGAGGGCCCCGCGCGCGCCGCGACCGAAATGTCCTCGACCACGTCATCGAGCTACGCGCTGATCGCGTCCTTGTCCCACCAGCTGCTGCCGGACGCGCCGGTGGCGCCGGCTTTGGTGCTCGCGGGAACAGATTCCCGACATTACGACGGCGTCGCCCAGGATGTTTACCGCTACCAGCCGCTGCTGTTCACGGCCGCCGATCTTGAGCTTGCGCACGGCAACAATGAGCATATCTCAGTGGAAAATTTCGATCGTATGATCCGGTTCTATATCGGCCTCATGCAAGCGGGAGCGATGCAATGATGCGTATGGTCGTGTTGGGAGCCGGCGCCGTTCTGCTGGCGGCCTGCGCTCAGCCGGAAACGAAGCAGGAAGCTCCGCCCATGCAACAAGGCGTGCCCGCGCCTACGCCGCAGGATGTCGCCATCCGCATCACTGCCGATCAGGCCGGTCAGCGTATCCAAGTGGGCGTCAACCAGCGCTTCGCGGTCGAACTCGTCGGCGTGCCGACCGCCGGCTATGTCTGGACGCCTGCACAAGCGCCGGCCTTCCTCACGCGCGCCGGGGAAGCGGGGGGAAACACCACGCCCGAGCAATCCCAGCCCGGCTTTGTCGGCGGCAACCATTGGGAAGTGTTGATGTTCGCCGCTACCGCGCCCGGCGAAGGCGAACTGGTGATTGAACAGCGCCGCCCCTGGGAAAGCAGCGAACCGCCAGCCGCCACGTTCCGCGTCACTATCGTGGCGCAGTGATTCTGCTGGCCCAGACCGCGCTTTATCTGCTGGCGCTGGCGGGGATTATCGCCTGTTCTTTTGGGCTGATCTTGTTTCTGGGCGGGGCGCTGAACCGCGCGCGCCCTAGCGCCGTGCGCTTGCGCCGGGCCGGGCTTGCCTTGCTTTGCCTGTGCGGCATCGTCGCATCGGCGGCGGCGGGCTTTGTGGGCCTGCCGATGATCATGTATTTCGCACAGCACTCATGAGCGATCTTCTGCGCGATCTCTGGTATTTCGCCGCCACCTCGCGGGAGCTTAAGCGCGGGGGTATGTTCCGCCGCGAAATCCTGGGCGAGCCCGTGCTGTTGGGGCGCGATGGGGAAGGGCGCGCCTTCGCGCTGCGCGATATTTGCCCCCACCGCGCCGTGCCGCTCTCGGCGGGCCGCATCGCGCCGACCAATGGCGTGCAAACGGTGGAGTGCCCGTATCATGGCTGGCGCTTCGGCACGGCCGATGGCGTGTGCCGGCAAATTCCGTCGCTGGTTGAAGGCCAGCCTTACGAAGCCAGCCGCATTCGCGTGCGCCATTTCCCCACGCATGAGGCTAACGGCGTGGTGCTGGTGTTCGTCGCCGCCGATCCGCGCTTCGCAGGAGAGCCGCCGCCGCCCCCGGATTTCGGCCTGGGCGATTTCAGCGAACCCAAATTCGTTATCGACCGCATCTTCGCCGCCACCATGGACAATGCAGTCGTGGGTCTGATGGACCCCGCCCACGTGCCGTACGTGCATAATCAATGGTGGTGGCGCCCGCCCAGCGCCGGCAAGAAGCTCAAGGAAAAGCGCTTTGTCCCGCGCGAGCGCGGCTGGGCCATCGAACGGCATGCGCCTTCGGGCAATTCGCTGGCTTATCGCATGCTGTTCGGGGGCCAGGTGACGACCGAGATTTCCTTCATGCTTCCCGGCTTCCGCTGGGAGGTGGTGGAGAACCCGCAGGCGCGCCTGTTCACGCTGACCTGCCTCACGCCGGAAAACGAAAACTCCACCCGCATTACGCAAGTTACGTATTGGAAGAACGCCCCGCTCCTCGATGTGATAAAGCCGATCCTGATCCCGGCGGGCCGGGAGTTTCTCGATCAAGACGGGCGCATGGTGGATCTGCAGAATAGCGGCCTGCGCTACAGCCCCGCCATGCTCTGGATCGATGATATCGACGTCCAGGCCAAATGGTACCTCAAGCTCAAGCGCGAATGGGCAAAAAGCCGCGAGGAAGGGCGCGATTTCGCCAACCCGATCGAGCCCACCACGCTGCGCTGGATGAGCTGACCAGCCGGGCGGGATATGGCCGGCTCCGGCCGGCGCGACGATTGTCTCTCTTTCGCAAGTGCGAAACCCCGCTGTAAGTTGGGCCCGCATGCGGGGAGAACCATGAACGATCTACTGGCCAGTCTGGACGCCGTCGCCGCCGACGCCGCCACCTATGCCCAAGCCGCGCGCGCGGCAGTGCGGGAGCGCACCGGCGCCGACCGCGCCGCGCTCGATCGCGAGCAGCACATCGTCCACGGCTTGGCCTGGGTGGCGACTTACGCCGAAACGCTGCGCGAGGTGCGCGATTGGGCGCGCGCGCAGAGCCAGGCCGGCACATTCGGCGAGGTCGAGCATCTGCTCGCCAAGCTGCTCGCCAGCGAATACGCCGCTCAGCTCGCTGGCGGCCTGCCGATGACGCAGGTGGAGATGATCCGCCCAGCCGATTTCGGCGTGCCCGCGCCGAATGCGGCCATCGCCGTCACACAGGAAGAGAAGACGCGCCTTGCCCATCTGCTGCGCGAAGGGCGCGGCCGCGCCACCTTGGAGCACACTGGCCTCGATGAAGATTTCGAGCTGATCCGCGATCAGTTCCGCAAGTTCGCCGACGCCGAGGTCGCGCCCCATGCGCATGAATGGCATTTGAAGGATGAGCTGATCCCGCTCGAAATCCTCCAGCATATGGGCGAGCTCGGCGTGTTCGGCCTCACCATTCCCGAAGAGTTTGGCGGCGCGGGTCTGGGCAAGACGGCGATGTGCGTCGTCTCTGAAGAGCTTTCGCGCGGCTATATCGGTGTGGGATCGCTGGGCACGCGCTCCGAAATCGCCGCTGAATTGATCCTCACCGGCGGCACGGCAGCGCAGAAGGCCTATTGGCTGCCCAAGATCGCCAGCGCCGAAATTCTGCCAACAGCCGTGTTCACCGAGCCGAACACGGGCTCCGATCTCGGCTCACTGCGCACACGCGCCGCGAAGGAAGGCGATGACTACGTTGTCACCGGCGCAAAAACCTGGATCACGCACGCCGCGCGCGCCGATGTCATGACGCTGCTGGTGCGCACCGATCCCAACTCAAGCGATCATCGCGGCCTTTCCATGCTGTTGGCCGAAAAGCCGCGTGGCGATGACAGCAATCCGTTTCCCGCCGCAGGCATGTCCGGCGGCGAGATCGAGGTGTTGGGCTATCGCGGCATGAAGGAATACGAGATCGGCTTCGATGGTTTCCGCGTCAAAGGCGCCAATCTGCTAGGCGGCGCCGAAGGCCAGGGCTTCAAGCAGCTGATGGCTACGTTTGAAAGCGCGCGTATTCAAACCGCAGCGCGCGCCGTGGGCGTGGCGCAGTGTGCGCTTGAGCTCGGCCTTTCCTACGCGCTGGAGCGCAAGCAGTTCGGCGCCGAAATTTTTAGCTTCCCGCGCGTGTCCAACAAGCTGGTGATGATCGCCGCCGAATTGATGGCGGCGCGGCAGATCACCTATTTCGCCGCCCGCCGCAAGGATAGCGGCAAACGCTGCGACCTTGAGGCCGGTATGGCCAAGCTGCTGGCTGCGCGCGTAGCGTGGGGCGCTGCTGATAACGCGTTGCAGATTCACGGCGGCAACGGTTTTGCGTTGGAATATCCGATCAGCCGCGTTCTGTGCGATGCGCGCATCCTCAACATTTTTGAGGGAGCGGGCGAAATTCAGGCGCAAGTTATCGGTCGAAGGTTGCTTGAAGAAGGCCGCCATTAGCGTCAGGGATAAGCCCCATGATGCATCGCGCTCTCTTCGCCGCCGCATTGCTGCTCGCTGCGTGCGGGCAAAACCAAACCGGCTACCCGCCCGAGATCGCCTACAATTTCACCCAGGCGTGCGAGGCGCAGCGTCCCGCTGCGGGTGTATGCGGCTGCATCTGGGAGCGTATCGAAGCCAATGTTCCGCGCGCTGAGTTTGAAGCTCTGGAGCGCCTTTCCCCTGCCCAGCGCACCGAGCATCCGCTGACTGCGCAGATCGAAGGCTTCGCGCTCGCCTGCGCCCAGCCCGAAAACGGCGACATCGCGGAACCGCCTCCGCCGTAAGCGCGTTTTAGGAGCCGATCATGCGCCGTTTGACACCTCGCGCGTCTCTCGCCGCGGCCTGTATGGCGAGCGGCCTGATTGCGGGCGCGTGCGCCAGTCTCAGCCCCAACACCGATGCGCCAATTTCCGAACTCACAGGCTCGCGCTGGGTGGCGGAAGCGATCAATGGCGCGCCAGTTGCGCCCGCATCGGCGCCGGAGATAGCCTTCGCGGCGGAAGACCGCCTCTCCGGCACGAGCGGCTGCAATGCCATTTTCGGGTTCTATGAGGCCGAGGCTGGCCTGATCGCTGTGCGCGGCCTGGGCCACACCGAACGCGCCTGCGCGGAGCCGATTATGACGCAGGAGCAGGCGTTCCTGGCCGTGCTTCACAATGCGGCCCGCTACGAGCGCGGCGCGGATGTGCTGGTGATCCGCGATCGGGCGGGGCAGGCGCTCACATTCCGCGCGTTGCGCTAAGCTTTAACGCAATTCGCCATCTGCTCTCTTAACCGTGTTGGTGCATACTCCCTGTATCAACGCGGCAATTCTTGCCGCCTCGGGAGATGCGACATGCAAAAGGGCCTCATCGCCCTGGCAGGGGCGCTCTTGCTGCTTGCAGCCTGTGGCGCGCGCGAACCGCACGCTTATCCGGAATCGGCTAAAGCGCGGTTCGAAGCCTCGTGCCCGCGTGAAAGCGCCGTCTGCACCTGCACCTGGGAGAACCTCACGCGCACGCTTACCTACGAGGAATATGACGCCGCGCTTTCACGCTTTCGCGAAACCGGCCTCATGGATCCCCGCGTGACGCGTGCGCGCACGCGCTGCCTGGAGCGCCACCCAAGCTAAGCCTTCTTGCGGAACAGCGCGTGGTCGAGCGCCCACGGGCCAGGCCCCGCGGCGGCGATATAGAGAAACACGAAGCAGAACAAGATGGCCGCATCGCCGCCATTTTGCACCGGGTAAACGCTCTGCGGCGCGTGCGCCATCCAATACGCCACCGCCATCATGCCCGAGAGCACGAACGCCACTGGGCGCGTGAATAAGCCAAGCAACAAGAGCGCGCCGCCAAATGCTTCGAGCACGCCTGCGAACCACATTAGCGTCATGGGCGCGGGCGGGGTGGCGAACATTTCCGTCGGCGGGAAGCCGAACAGTTTTGTCGTCCCGTGCGCTATGAAGAGAAGCGCGCTGACGAT
>JAEUMU010000200.1 GCA_016791325.1 Hyphomonadaceae bacterium | reverse complement strand
TCGGCCGCGGCAGGCGGCGGGTTGGCGCTTGTCTCCTACGCGCCAAGCAAAGCCTGGGTCTATCTCCTGCTCGGCTTGATCCCCGCCCTGGCCTGGTTGCCGAAGGACGCGCTCCGCCTCGACGCCGCACGCGCGCCAGATGCGTTCGCCTGCGGCTTCGGCGTGACCGGATTGAACGTCGCCGCTGGCGTGGCCGGGCCGTTGCTCGACGTGTTCTTCATCCGCACGGCGCTGACGCGCCATCAGATCGTCGCCACCAAAGCGGCCACACAAGTGCTCTCGCACTTGACCAAGGTCGCATTCTACGGCGCCCCGATCGCCGCCGCGCCAGGGCTCAACGGCATGCCGCCGCTCTGGTTCTTCGTCGCGGCCACGCCGCTCGCCATGCTCGGCGCCGTACTCGGCCGGCGCGTGCTCGACGCCATGAGCGACAGAAGCTTCCTGCGCTGGACCAAGTGGATCGTCACCGCCCTCGGCGCGATCTACCTCTGGCAGGCGTTGATCTTATTCCAGCGGGGCTGAGATTAGATGTCGGATCCCGTTGGCTCGGCATGCTCGCCCGTTTCAACGTCGAGCAAATCAGCGGGCTTGCACTCCAGCGCGGCGCAAATCTTCGCCAGCGTCTCGAACCGCACGCCTTTGACCTTGCCTGTGCGCAAGAGCGAGAGATTGGCCTCGGTAATGCCAATACGCTCAGCGAGATCCTTCGCGCGCATCTTGCGGCGCGCCAGCATGACATCAAGCGTAACGAGGATGCGCATCAGACGATCTGATCGTTCTCGGCCTTGAGCGAGGCGACGGCGGCCTCAAGGGCGGCGCCGATCATCATCACGGAGGCGGCAAACACCATGAGTGTGATGTCAAGTGGATCGAAGCGCCAAGTGAACGCGTTACCGCCAAGCAAAGAGATTGCGAGGGGCGAAACAAGCAGCTTCAAGTTAAGCGCTGCTAGCACCGATAGACCTGCCGACGCGAAGGCAGCACTCGCCTTAGCAGAGACGAACCGGCCCTCATGGTACTCGACGAGTACTGGCTGAAGCATAATGACGGCGGCAGCTGCCGCGATGGCCGGCGCGTAGCTCAGGAGTTTGATCACAATCGCGGACGGCGCGCCGACCTCAACCGCCCACGGCGCTGGTTCGAACGTCACCAGATAGATCTCACCGATTAAGGGTAGCCCGATTGCAGCAACGAGCATTGGGATCAAAACTGCGCCCATGACGCGCATCTGCCCGGCTTGCGCCCGCGCCTTTTGGACCCGGCTGTCAACGTCGCTCATCAGACGATCTCCTCGCTCTTTTGCTTGATGCAGGCGGCTGCCGCCCCCAAATACAACAATAATTTCTTATCGTGTCACAACAAAATTTATTGCAAGACGATAATTTAGTCAAGCCCTTTTGGTCGGGCCGGTTAATGCTCTGTCAACCGCCCGGCGCGTCCCATGGGCTACTTGAGATTCGGGACGGCAAATTATGCCCATCATCACCCACATTCTCCTCTACTTGGCCTACGCCACGATCTCGACCACGGTCGGGTTGGCGCTGAACCAGGTTGGCGGTGAAAGCTTGGGCGCCTCATTCCTCGGCGGGATCGCACTCTTCTCGGCGTGTGCGGTGACGCATGCGGGGATTTCCGCGAGTTCGGCGGCCGGGCGCATCGGCGGTATGGAGCGCAAAATCAAAGGCGACATGGAGAAGCTGCGCGGCGCGCACCGCGAGGTGATGGCCGATATCGACTCCGTGCAGACGCGCCTCGATCAAATCGAGGCGCAAGTCGGCTTTGGCGCGCCGCCCGGGCCCGCGCAGATCGAGCCGCACGGCGGCGGCCAGGTGGAGCTCAAGCTGATCGACCAGATTGTCGATAAGCTTGGCGCGGCGATGGACGCACGGCTTCAGAATATTCAGATGGCCGGCAACGTAACGCCGATCAGCCCCAACGCCGGGCGCGGGCCGATGGAGCTGGTGCGTGAGGCGCTGATCGACAATCGTGTTGAGCTGCACCTGCAACCCATCGTGCAATTGCCGCAGCGCAAGACCGCCTATTATGAGGGCTTCTCCCGGCTTAAGGACGCCACCGGGCGGTTGATCCTGCCTCAAGAATTCATCCCAGCGGCCGAACAGGCCGGGTTGATGTCGACAATCGACAACGTGCTGCTGTTCCGTTGCGTGCAGATCGTGCGCAAACTGATGAAGCAAGACCGCCGCATCGGCATTTTCTGCAACATCAGTCCCACCGCGCTCGCTGACGACATGTTCTTCCCGCAATTCCTCGACTTCATGCGCGAGAACCGTGACCTCGCCGGCAGCGTGATCTTCGAAATCCCGCAGAGCGCGTACGATGCCCGCAGTTCCGTCGAAGCGCGGGCAATGGCCAAGCTGGTTGATCTCGGCTTCCGCTTTTCGATCGATAAGGTCAGCTCCGCCGCCATCGACCTGCCCGATCTGGAGCGCTCAGGCGTGCGGTACGTGAAGATCGACGCCCGGACGCTGAAAGAACAGGTGGTTCAGCGCGGCGTCCGGCCGCGCTCGGCCATCACCCGGGAAATCGCGGCGGCGGACATCGCGGCTGTGTTCCAGCGCTATGGCATCGATCTCATCGCCGAACGTATCGAGAGCGAGGAAGCGGTGTTGGAGGTGTTGGACCTCGACGTGCCTTACGCCCAGGGCCACCTCTTTGGGGCGCCGCGCGCCATCAAAGAAAGCTTGATGGAGGAAACCGCGCCGCCGAAGGACTTCTACCTCAAACAGAGCGGCCGCATCGCCTGACGCCTTAGCCGCTGGCGTGAACTGTCGCCTGTCGCTACATACGCGCAGAGACAGCAACCATCCTTCCCATGACACGCATCATCGCCATAACGGGCGGCTCAGGCGCCGGTAAAACCACAGTCGCCCGCGCGCTGGCGCGCAAACTCGGCGCGACGGTAATCGCCGAGGACGACTATTATCGCTGCGCGTCCACCATCACTGATTTTGACGCTGCAACCCACAATTTCGACGAGCCGCGCGCCAAGGAGCACGATTTGCTCCTGCGGCACCTCGAACAAGCGCGCGCGGGCGGCGCATTTGACAAGCCGCTCTACGATCTCGTGACCCACCGCAGGCGCAGCGAGATCGAACGCATCGCGCCGGGGGAAACGCTGATCGTCGAGGGCATTCACCTGCTGGCGACGCCGGTGCTGCGCCCGTTGTTCGACTTCACTATCTTCATCGACGCCGACGAGGCCCTGCGCCTCGGCCGGCGCATGATCCGCGACGTCGAGGCCCGTGGCCGCACCCCGCGCTCGGTGCTGGCGCAATTCTTCACCACGGTGCGCCCCATGCATGATGCGCACGTCGAACCGCAACGCGCGCACGCTGACCTTGTGCTGTTGTCTCCGCCCGATGCTGGCCCGGACCACGCCGAGGCGGATGCGGACCGCGTCATCGCCGCTTTCAAATGACGCAGCCGCTCAATTCCATCGAGGAGATCGCCGGGAAGTACGAGGCGATTTTCTGCGATGTGTGGGGCGTGATCCACAACGGGCGGCGCGCCTATGCGGAGGCGTGTGCGGCGCTCGCACGGCTGCGCGCAGCGGGAAAGCCGGTTATCCTTGTCACCAATGTGCCAAAGCCTCGCGGCCCTATCCCGGCGCAACTCGACCGCATCGGCGTGCCGCGCGAAAGCTGGGACGCCATCGCGACGTCCGGCGACGCCATCCGCGCCGCATTGAAGGCGCGCGCGCCCGGGCCAATGTTGCGCATCGGCCCGAAAGAATTCGACGCCGTGCTCTGGGAAGGCCTCGACCTGATCGAAGCGTCGCTGCAGGACGCGCGCTTCGTCGCCATTTCCGGGCTCAACCGTGAGGATGAGACGCCGGCTGACTACGCCAACCTTCTGAGGCAAGCCAGGGCGCGCGATCTTGAGATGATCTGCGCCAACCCTGACATTGTCGTCAGAGTTGGCGATAGATTGGTGTGGTGCGCCGGCGCGATTGCGCGTGACTATGCCGCGCTTGGCGGACGGGTGGTGATGGCTGGCAAGCCGCATGCGCCGATCTACGATCTCGCGTTCGACGACCTCGCCGCCGTCGCAAGCAAACCAGTTCGGCGCAGCACGGTGCTTTGCATCGGAGACGGCCTCTCCACCGACATAGCCGGCGCCAACGCACAAGGCCTCGACAGCCTGCTCATCGCATCCGGCATGCACGGCGAGGCGTTGTGGAGCGACGGCGCGCTCGACCTCGCCAAAGTCGAGGCGGCGCAGGCGGAGGAAGGCGTCCGCGCCACCTATGTGATGGCCGCGTTGGCCTAAAAGGTCTGAACGCCTAATTCCTCGAACGTGCGCCCGATGTTCGCCTCGAAATCGCGGGCTTGGTTCATGTCATCGCGCCCCTGTGCGTCGCCGCTGCGGCGGCGCGCGACTCCACGCCCAAACAATGCTGCCGGGTTGCCGGGCTCGACCTCCAGCGCCGCCTCATAGGACATTCGCGCGCCCTCCCATTCGCCTGCGCGCAATTGCAGCAAGCCGCGGCAAAGCTGGCCCTGCACGCCGCGTGGATCGAGTTGCGCCGCTTCGTCCCCATCGCGGCGCGCGGCGGCGAGATCAGGCTCTGGCATTTGCACGCGAACCCAGCAGCGCCCCGCATAGGCTGGCGCCAGCTGCGGATTCACCGAGATAGCGGTGCTGAAATCAGTGAGCGCGCCGTCGAAATCGCCCAATTGTTGTTTCGCCCGGGCGCGTCCCGCCAGCGCCAGCGCATTGCGTCCATCCGCCTGTATGGCGGCGTCGAACGCCAGGATCGCCGCATCCTGCTGCCCCCGCGTCAGCGCGATGGCGCCGATCAATTGATGGGCGTCGCTGAGATAGTCGCCGCCCTGGACAAGACGCTGCGCCAGCGGCTGCGCGGCGTCGAGTTGACCGGACGCCACCAACACGCGCGCCCGCCCGAGCGTCGCGAGCGGCTGAGCGGCATCGAGCGCGAGCGCGGCCTCGAAGTCGCCCAACGCGCTTTCGGCGTCTCCCGCCTCCTCAGCGGCGGCGCCACGATTGGCCAGCGCTTCCGCCCGTTCCGCCTCACCCAACGCGCCGGATTCGATCAGCGTTGTGCAGCCATTGATGCGCGCTTCCGCTTCGCTTTGCGCATTGGCGCACGCCGCGCGCGCCGCCGCCAACGGGTCGTCCGGCTCGCGCTGACACGCCAGGAGCGCCAAAGCCAAGCTCGTTCCCCACAGCCAGTGCGCCCGCATGCCCGTTTCCCTCCCCCTGGACCGGCGCGCCAGCCCGCGCCTAAGTTGCCGGCAAATTACAGGGAGAAACCGCCTTGGCCAATCTGTTCGATTTGACCGGCAAAACCGCCATCGTAACCGGCTCTTCCAAGGGCATCGGCAAAGCCATCGCCCACCGCATGGCCCAGCACGGCGCCAATGTGGTGATTTCCTCCCGGAAGGCGGACGCCTGCGAGGCGGCGGCGGCCGAAATCAATGCGGCGGTCGGGCGCAAGGCGGCCATCGCCATTCCCGCCAACATCGCCGTCAAGGAAGCGCTGCAAAATTTGGCTGACGAGACGCGCAAGGCCTTCGGTCAGATCGACATCGTCGTCTGCAACGCGGCGTCCAACCCCTATTTCGGCCCGCTTGGCGGCATCAGCGACGACCAATTCACAAAAATCCTG
>JAEUMU010000152.1 GCA_016791325.1 Hyphomonadaceae bacterium | reverse complement strand
CCTGCGGCGGCCAGCTTGCCGTTGATGTGGCTCACCACATTGCCGAGCGTGCGCGGGATGGAGCCCATCTCGGCTAAATTGATCGCCACGCGCCGCTCTGTGCCCGCGCCTGAGGTGGCCACGATCTCAAACGCAGCGTCTGGGGCGAGCCCAGACACGCGATCGTAGAGGCCGCCGCGATGAATGACGCCGGTGAGATAATCTTCCGACTTCACCGGCATCGCCAGCGTGGTCTGCGCCTGCGAAACCCGATCCGCTTGCGCCAAGCGCACGCCGTCAAATTGCTGCTGCCCGAAGAAGGCGTTCAACTCCGCCACGCCGCGCATGAATTGCTGGTTCACGCGCGCGAAGTCCGCGTTGGAGATGCCCTCCTCGCCCGCCTTGCCGGCGAGCGCATTCAACATCGAGAGCCCGGAATAGAGCGCAAACAGCCGCCGGTAATCTCCGGTGGCGCCGAGATCAGCGTAGAGCTTCGCGTTGACGTCGAAGAAGGCGCGGTTCGCGAACGCACGCTGCACCAACGCTTCCGTGCTGGGGGAGATGCCCGGCTGCCATACGGGCGCCAAAGGGGCGTTGGGATCCTGCGTCAGCGCGCTCGTATCCGCCCCCACGCCTGCGCGTGAGCGCGCCCATGCGGTCAGCATGTCGGCGTCGACGCCTACGGTGTTCGTCGTCCCCCCGATTCCGAATAGGGAGGTCGAGAGCAAGGAGTTGATCGAACTGACCAAAAAGCACGCTCCGCCAAGCGCATAGAATCGCCCAACGGTAGTAAACGTGGCGTGTGCAGGGTTTCGTTAACGCGCCGGCTATCCCAACAGGCGCGGCCAAAGCTGCACCCCCTGCCAGATCGACAACCCGATCACCAGCACCGCCGCCAGCCCCAACAACAGCCGCGCTGGCGCGATGCGGGTCACGTAGCCGGCCAGCGGCGCGGCCACCAAGCCGCCAAGGATCAGCCCCAACAGCGCCGCCGCGCCCGCCGCCCAGCCGCCCTCGGGTATGTCGAAACGGCCGATGAGGATGGTCCATATGAAGGTCACGGAAATGGCGACAGTGACGAAGAACTCCGCCGCGTTGACGCTGCCGATGACATAGCGGGGCGTGTGCCCACGCCCCAGCAAAGTGGAGGTCACGATGGGCCCCCAGCCGCCGCCGCCGCTGGCGTCGAGGAAGCCGCCGATAACGCCGAGCGGTATGACGTTCTTCACCTTCGGCGGCGCTTCGCGTAGGCCGCGCGCCGCGCGATTCAGCATAAAAAGCCCCAGGACTCCGAGATAGGCGACGACCAGCGCCTTGATCAAAGTGGGGTCGAAGCCGGTCAGAACGTAGGCGCCGAGCACGCCGCCAACGATGCCCGCCGGGGCCAAACGGGCCAGCAAGCGCCAATCGACGTTGCGATGGGCCAAATGGGACAAACCTGAGGCGCCTGTGGTGAAAGCTTCGGCGGCATGTATGGTTGCAGATGCCTGGGCCGGCGGCACGCCAAAGGCCAAAAGCACGCTGGAAGAGATGACGCCGTAGGCCATCCCCACCGCGCCATCGACGAGTTGGGCGAAGAAACCCACCGCCAGGAAAAGCAGGAACGTCGCGGCGAGCGCCGGCCACAACTCCGCGGGAATTTCCATGCGCCCTCGATATCGCCTCAACGCCGAGGCCAGCCCGTCGCAGTCAAATGCGGCTGGAGCACGGCCAGTTCCCGTTAACCATTCCCGGCGTGCGCGCCGTTCTCGAGCCCCAAATCACTTTCTACACGATAGAGCCACGCCCGCACGCCAGGATAAGATTCAAGCCCGAAACCGCCACGTGGGGCGTTGCGCGTGTAAGCCGCCAACGCGATGTCGGCGAGCGTGAGCGCCTCGCCTACCAGATAGGGGCTTTGCGTCAATTGCTGCTCCATCCGCGCCAAAGCCGCGTGGCCGCGCGTCTCGAGCGCTGGGTCGAGATCTTCCGGGCGATGCTTCAGATAGAACAGGCGCGCAATGCGCACCGCTATGTAGGGCTCGTGGCTGTACTGCTCCCAGAACAGCCACTCAAACATCTTGGCGCGCGCAAACGCATCATCCGGGATCAGCGACGACCCCTCCGCCAAATACGCCATGATCGCGTTCGATTGCGCCAACACGCGCCCGTCCTCGAATTGCGCGACGGGCACCTGACCTGCTGGATTGAGCGCCAAAAACGCCGGCGTGCGCGTCGCGCCGGTGAAGGAGTCGGTCTCGATCCACTCAAACGGCACGCCCAGCCGCTCGGCCACCCATCGCGGTTTCAGGCAATTGCCGCTGTTGGAGCTGCCATAGAGCTTGAGCGCCATCACCATCCCTCCGCGTCGAGAGTTATCTAAGGACGGCGCGCCACGCCCGGAAGGTTTGCCTCTTCCCTTTGCCCGAAAACGTGGCCTAAAAGTTAGATGCCTCATCGTCCGGCTGACGATCGGGGCGTTGAACGGGGGCGTTCGTGACCAATCCAACGACAAATGCGTGCCCGCGCTGCAACGCGGCGGTGGCGCCTGGTGCGCAGTTTTGCGGCTCTTGCGGCGGAGCGCTCGGCGCAGCGGCGCCACGGCCGCCTATGCCGCCGCCGATCCCCCAACCCCCGCCCTATGCGCCGCCGCCGATGCCGCAAATGACGCGCGGCTTCACACCGCCCGGAAGCGGCGGCCAATCTAAACAAGCCACCTTCGCCGGCACCGCTGACGACGCCTACGCGCAAGCCGTGCGCGCCATCCAGGCGACAGGCGGCGAACTGAACTGGCAGCAACCGCCCGCCGGTGCGAAATTCATGCTGCCGCGCAAGAACATCTGGAGCACAGCGGGCTTCACGCTGCGCTACGATGGCGACTTGCAGGTCAGTCCGGCCGGGCCGGGCCAAGTGACCGCGCGGTTTGCGCTCAAGCTGCAATGGGGCAGTGCGGTGCCGTTGCTGGTGCTGCAAGTGTTGGGCGTGGTCGTCGCGGCGATGTTCAACATCTACTTCGCTTACTTCGCGTTGATCCTCATTGTGGTGTTCCTGGCGGCCACAGCATGGACCGCCTCGAGCCATATTCCGGAAAAGGCGCTGGAAGAAATCATCAAGAACCTGCAAGGCGGCGCGCCGGCGCCGCATACGTTCGCGCCACCACCACAACCGTTCAATCCGCCGCCGCAGCCGCAACCGCACCAACCAGCGCAGCAGCAGCAACAGGCGCCGGCCGCGTCAACCGCCGCGCCTTCTGCGCCAAGGGCTGACAGCAACGCCATCATGGAACAGATCAAGCAGCTTGCTGGGCTGCGTGACGCCGGCGCCATCACGCCGGCGGAGTTCGAGGCCAAGAAGGCCGAGTTGCTGAGCCGCATCTAATGCACACCGCCGCCATCGCCTGTCCGCACTGTGCTTCAGCTTGCGACGGCGGCGCGCGGTTCTGCACCCAATGCGGCGGCGCGCTCGGCGGGCCGGCTGTTCCGCAAGCGCCGGCGGCGCCGGTCAACCCCTACTATTCCATAGGCTGCGCCACGTGTGGCGGAGATGGGTCGCGCCTTGAAGCACAGCGCGTGTACTGCCCAACTTGCCGCTGGCTGCGCCCGATTGGCCCAGGCTATGATCTGCCGGTGGAGGCGTTCATGTGGCGCCTCGATGCGGATGCGATGCGCACGCTGTCCGGCATCGGCCCGCTGAACGCCGCAGCACATTCGATATCAGAGCAAGTCGGCCGGCCCTGGTTCGAGGC
>JAEUMU010000147.1 GCA_016791325.1 Hyphomonadaceae bacterium | reverse complement strand
CAAGGTGACGCCGCTGCACGAGCCATTTCCCACAAAATTCCCCAAACAACGCGACCCTTATCGCGCGCTGGTGCGGTCGGTGGTGTTTCAGCAGCTCTCCGGCAAAGCAGCAAACACCATCCATACGCGCATGCTGGCGTTGTTTCCGGGGCAGGACCATCCTGAACCGGAAGATCTGATCGCCGCGCCCGAGCCGCTTTTGCGCAGCGCCGGGCTTTCGCGTCAGAAAATCGCTGCGGTCAAGGATGTGGCGCAGAAACGGCTTGAGGGCGTGATCCCACCCGCGCGCACGCTTTCACGCATGCCCGATGAGGAGATCATCGAACGCCTCACCTCCGCGCGCGGCGTGGGGCGTTGGACGGTGGAGATGTATCTGATCTTCACATTGGGACGCCCCGACGTGCTGCCGATCGACGATCTGGGCGTGCGCAAGGGGGCGGAGAAGCTTTACCGGCGCGAGTTTACGCCCAAGACGCTCGGCGCCTATGGCGAACGCTGGGCCCCGTTCCGCAGCGCCGCCGCATGGCACTTGTGGCGCGTGATGGACACGCAAACACCTGAAGCAAGCAAGGTCTAATCATGTACGGCGCGTGAATCCGGCGGGGCTTGCGCGCGTTCGCGCATGCCGTAATCGCGCGTCACCATCGCAATGCGCAGCCGATACTGCTTGAAAATGTGCGCGCGCCCTTGTGCTTGCGCGCTGCGATGGGACGGCAAGGCTCGCCAACGGGCGATCGCCTCCTCATCGCGCCAGAACGAAAGTGAAAGCACTTTGCCTGGCGTGCTTAGGCTCTCAAACCGCTCGATAGAAATGAAGCCGTCGATCTGCTCCAGCAATGGGCGCAACTCGGCGGCGATGCGGAAATAAGCCTGCGCATCGCTCGCTTCGGCCTCGAACAGCACTGCTATCATCGCGACGCCAGCATGAGAAACGTGCGGTCTTCGCGCAGAATGAAGCGCTCGCGTGCGGCGAAGGCGTAATTCTCCCGCCCCTGCGGATCGGCCGCCAGGCGCGCGCGATAGGCCTCGTAAGCGGCCAGGTTCTCGATGTTGTACACACCATACGCCAAGGTGGCGGAGCCCTCGTGCGGCGCGAAATAGCCGATCAAATCGCCGCCGCAACGGGGAATTGCTTCGCCCCACACGCGCGCGTAACGCGCAAATTCCGCCTTTTTGAATGGATCGATCTGGTAACGGATGAAACACGTCAGCATTGCGCGTCCTATTGTTGCGGTTTGTTGCGTCTCCGGCCTTTACATAGCGCGTTGGCGCCCCACATGGTTCGACTAAGATCGAACCATGAGACACGGGCCCGACATAGCCAAAGTCGCCGCGATGATTGGCGATCCGGGGCGCGCCAATATGCTGACGGCGCTGCTCAACGGCGCCGCGCTCACCGCCAGCGAGCTGGCGTTGGAGGCCAACGTCACCAAGCAAACCGCAAGTTCGCATTTGGCCAAGCTGGTGGAGGGCGGGCTTGTGGCCGTCGAAGCGCAAGGGCGCCATCGCTATTATCGCTTGGCGGACGCCGATGTTGCGGGCCTGCTGGAAACGCTGATGGGCGTGGCCGCGCGCGCGAAAGCGCTCCGCACGCGCCCTGGGCCGAAAGAGCCTGCGTTGCGCCACGCGCGGCTCTGCTACGATCATCTCGCGGGCGATTTGGGCGTTGGGCTGTTTGACGCGTTCATCAAGAACAAGTGGATGATCCCCGGCCCGGAAAAGACCTTCGCGCTCACGCGCCTAGGGCGGATCAAGGTGTCCACGTTCGGCGTGGATATCGAGGACCTGGAAACTGGCGCGCGTCCGCTCTGCCGGGCGTGCCTGGATTGGAGCGTGCGCCGGCACCATTTGGCCGGCGCGCTCGGCGCGGCCATTCTCGATCAGGTGTTCGAGCGCCGTTGGGCCGAGCAGCGGGGAAACTCACGCGTGCTGGAATTCACGCGCGCGGGCGAAGCGGGCCTGAAGCGCACGTTCCTGTTCCCGGCAGAGGATTGAGCGCGCTTTTCAAATCCGCGCGCGAATGTGCTAAACTGCGCTCATGCCGGCCGTCGCCCGCCTTGACCCTAGGACCATCTTCACACCCGAAGAATGGGCGCAGCTTTCGCCGCGCTCATCCTGGCGCGGCCTGGTGCTGGTGGCCGGCGCTTGGGGGCTGATCCTGGCGGCGGGGGCGCTGTTTATCGTATGGCCCAATCCGCTCAGCTACGTGCTGGCGGTCATGATTATCGGCGCGCGCCAATTGGGCTTGGCGATTTTGATGCACGATGCGGCCCATGGCGCGCTGCACAGCAATCCAAGAATCAATGATTGGGTGGGCGAATGGCTGTGCGCGGCGCCGGTGGGCGCGCGGCTGCGCTCCTATCGCGACTACCACCTGAAGCATCATCGCTACACGGAGCAACCGGAAGACCCTGATCTGGCCCTCTCCGCCCCGTTTCCGATCACGCGCAAATCGCTTTGGCGTAAAATGCTGCGTGACCTGACAGGCCAAACCTTCCTCAAGCAGCGCACGGCGCAATTCTTGGGCGGCCGAAAGCCTGGCGAAGTGGTGAACGCTGGCGTGGCGCATTTCCTGCTGGTGAATGCGCTTATGCTCGGCGCGCTGACGCTGGCGGGCTATTGGTGGGCGTATTTCGCACTTTGGATCGTGCCGCTGGCGACGTGGTTTCAACTCGTGACACGCCTGCGCAATATCGCCGAGCACGCTTGCGTCGGCGCCGAGGAAGACCCGCTCACCCACGCGCGCACGACCTACGCCAACCCGATCGAGCGGCTACTGATCGCGCCCTATTGGGTACACTACCATGCCGAGCATCACGCCTTCATGCATGTGCCCTGCTTCCGGCTGCAGCGGCTGCACCAGATGCTGGTTGAGAAAGATCAATCGCACCGCATACGCATGGCGCCGGGCTATTTCAGCGTGTTACGGGAAGCCGCCAGCAAGCGCGAAGCCGCCGCAGCGTGATTTCCGACATCCCGGCTTTCATCCGCGAGAATACGCGCGTGCTGGCGGCGAGCCATGTGCCGGAGTTGCAGCTTTATCTCGCAGACGATGCGGTGAGCCTATGGCAGCTCACGGAAGAGCAATTGGGCGAACTTGGCCTGCCGCCGCCTTTCTGGGCGTTCGCCTGGGCGGGCGGGCAGGCCTTGGCGCGCTACGTGCTGGACAATCCCGAAACCGTGCGCGGGGCGCGCGTGCTGGATGTGGCTTCAGGCTCGGGCCTAGTCGCGATCGCGGCGATGAAGGCGGGCGCGGCCTCCGCGCTGGCGATCGATATTGATCGCTTCGCCGCGCACGCTGCGCTGATGAACGCGGCGCTCAACGGCGTGGAGGTCGAAACCAACGACGAAGATCCCATCGGCAAGCCGGCGCAGGCGGATGTCATCCTCGTCGGCGATCTGTTCTACGATCGCGATCTGGCGCCGCGTGTGTTGGCTTGGCTGATCGAGATGCAGGCCGCCGGCAAGCGCGTGCTGATCGGCGATCCTGGCCGCACCTATCTGCCGCGCGACAAACTCGTCCAGATCGCGGCCTATGACATCCCAGTCACGCGCGCGCTGGAGGATGCGGAGGTGAAACGCGCCGCGGTGTGGCGGTTGGGCTAGCGGCTACTCAATCGCGCAGGCGGAACGGCGGGCCTCTTCATCAGGCGCGCGCGTGCGCGCATCTTCGCACACCACGTTCCAGAAGCCGCTTACCTCCCGGCCCACTTCATCCGCGCGGGATCTGATTTCCTCGATTGTCGGCTCGGCGGCCGGCGCATCGGCGATCCAGATCGGATTGAACACCGGTCCGCACGCCACATCCGTAAACAAGCCGCGCGCGCACAGGCGTGAGCGTTCGATGTTGTAGCGCCAAACCGTTTCGCGCAGGCGGCGGGAAAGATCGCGCAGGTCGGTTGCTTCCGGCTCCCCCACGCCGGGGCGATCAAGCGTCAGCGCCGCCACCTGATCGAGCATGACGCCGTAGCGGCCCACTTCGATGTTAAGGGCGGCCGGATCGCGCTCACTTGGCGCGGGCGGTGTCGGGGCGGTCGTGTTCTGGCCGCAGGCGGCCAGTGCGAGAAGCGAACTCAAGACCAAAGCGCGCAGCATCATGGCGGCCTCCTGGCGCCACGATAGCGGCCATCCTTGGCCTGCGTCGATGTCTTGCTTAGCGGCTCAGCTGCGGTGCGAGCGCGTTGTAGGCGGCGGTGAACTCAACGCCCGCCTCATCGCCTGCCGCATCGGCGGCGCGGCGGAAAAAGGCTATCGCGGCAACCGCCAGGCTCAAGCCGGCGGTCGCCGCGAACAGCGCCCATGCGACGCCCCAGAATGCAGCGTCCGTCAAACCACCCAACCCCATTGCCTTCGAGGCATCTTGTTACGCACGACTATGCCGCCGCAGAGTGAACGCGACGTTTCCGAAACACTGACAAATCCTTGAAATGCACTAGAATTGTGAACTTGGCGGGGGCGGCGAAACGCTTAACACTATGCTGCCGATCAGCTTGGAGCGCGTGTGATGTTGCGTCTGGAATGGGCCGCGATTTATGTCGGCGTGAACATCCTCTTGCTGCTGGTGCTGGCATATCTGGTGAGTGCGGCGCGGCGGAAGCACAAGATCACGTTGGGCGATGGCGGCAATGAAGCCATGACGCGCGCCATACGCGCCCACGCCAACGCCGCCGAATACATCCCCGCCGGCGCCGCAGGCATCATTCTGCTGGCCCTTCTGGACCCCGCGGCCCCGCTTTGGCTCTTCCACGCCTCTGCAATTTTTTTGACGGCAGGCCGCGTGCTGCATGGCGCGGGGTTATCCACAGGCACGCTCAATCTGGGCCGGATGCTGGGCACGGCGCTGACCTGGCTGGCGCTGGCTTTGATGGGCGGCGGGTTGGTGTGGGCGGGCCTCAGCCAACGGTTATAGCGGCATCGGGATACCTACCGCGCAATTGCCCGGCTGGCTCAAAGGGCCCATGTAGAGGCAATGGCTTTCGACGCTGATTCCCACGCCGCGCTTGCGGCTCTGCTCGACTATGCCCGCAAGGCGGGCGCCAACGATGCGGAGGCCAGCTACGCCTCCAGGGAGAGCATTTCCGCCGAGGTGCGCCTGGGCGAGCTGGAGGGCATGGAACGCGAGGAAGGGCGCTCGGTGGCTCTGCGGGCTTTTGTCGGCCAGCGACAGGCTTCAGCCTCCTCGACCGATCTCTCCAGCAAGGGTCTGCAGGCGCTGGCCGAGCGCACGGTGGCGATGGCCAAGGCCGCGCCAGAGGATCGCTATTGCGGCCTGATCGATCCGGCCTGGCACGCCAAAGGCGCCGGCCCCGATCTAGAAGAGGCGGACAGCGTGCGCCCCAGCCCTGAACACTTGCTTGATCTGGC
>JAEUMU010000023.1 GCA_016791325.1 Hyphomonadaceae bacterium | reverse complement strand
CGAAGGGGAAGGTGGCGAGGTTCTCGAGCGTGACGCGGATCGATTCGTATTCCAGCGCCGTGGCGGCGCCATGGTCATGCGGATCGATCCTGGTCTTTGCGGTGTCGAGCAGGCTGATCCAGGCGTCGAGAAAGGAGTGGGGGTCGCGCTCGCGTTGTTCGAGCGCGGCGGCCACGCCGCCGCATTGGGCGTGGCCCAACACCAGGATGGTGTCGACCTTGAGCCCCTTCACCGCGAACTCGATCGCGGCGCTGACGCCGTGGAAGCCGGGCGCCTCCTCAAACGGCGGCGCGAGGTTGGCCACATTGCGGACCACGAAAAGCTCGCCCGGCCCGGCATTGAAAATTGTGGCGGGATCGACGCGGCTGTCGGCGCAGGCGATTACCAATGTGCGCGGCGCCTGGCCGCGTTCGGCCAGGACGCGATGCAGGGCGCGTAGCTCGGGCCAGCGTTGGGCGCGATAGACTCGATAGCCTTCAATCAGGTGCTGCATCGCGCCCTTGAAGCGCCGGAGCCGCCAAAGCGCAACCCCTGGAGAAGAGGCTTGGCGCCAGAGTTCGATTGCGCAATCTCAGCCCTGGACGAGGGATGCGCCATGAGGACTTGGGTGTTGATGCTGGCGGGGGCGTTGGCGCTCGCCTCCTGCGCGAGTACGCCACGTACGCCTGACCGCCGCGCCGCGCTGGCGCGCCAGATCGCCGACGATGCGGCCAGCTTCAATGAAGCCTACGCCCAGGCGGTTTCCGGTCAGATCCTGCTGAACATCCTGCGCTCGCGCGATCGGCTGCCGCGCTACTACCTCGCCACCACCGGAATTTCCGACAACCCTTCATGGACCTATTCGCAGGGCGTGGGCATTGGCGGCTTGCCGCTGGGCGGCGGCGGGACGCCGATCGGCATCGGCAGCATCGCCGCGGAGCGCGAACAGCAAACGCGCCCGGGCTATGCGGTGCAGCCGTTCGATGCGCCGACGCTGGCGCG
Organism: Hyphomonadaceae bacterium; assembly: GCA_016791325.1. Taxonomy (GTDB): domain Bacteria; phylum Pseudomonadota; class Alphaproteobacteria; order Caulobacterales; family Aquidulcibacteraceae; genus Vitreimonas. The sequence goes on along the minus strand of JAEUMU010000023.1, from coordinate 4,761 downwards.
CACGGCGTTTGAATCCACCTCCACCGAAACCTTCGCGCATTATTGGCGCAGCGGCTGGCCGCGCGATCTGCTGTTGCTGATGATGGTCGAGGCGATCGAAAGCACAGACGCCAACAATCACACTTACACCTTCATAAATGAGGCCAATACAATCTTCGATGATTGCGTTGAGGCCGTGCAGACGGAAGGCTGCGCGTTCGTGCGCGAGGTGCGCGGCTTTCTGGCGGCGGCGAGCGAGCATCCCCGCCAGCGCGGCTATGACGCCGAGCGCGGGCGGTCTGTCTGCGGGCTGATCGATGCGTATGGCGCAGCTACGCCGGTGCGTGCGGCGCCGCCGCGTGAGCATGAGGTGTGCGATCCGATCTTCGTGGTTGGAGATCGCACGGTGCGGCTGCGCCTGCGCTCGCTAGACGACATGATCTATTATGTCGGTGAGTTGCTGCGTGCTGGTTCGATGCGTGCGGGGGCGGGCCAACCGATCGAAGCGCAGGTGACGGTGGCGGCGGCGGGGTTGCGCGGCGGCGGGCGCGGCGTGCCGCTGTTCCGCGTGCTGCCCGAGCACGCCTCCGCGCACGGCATGTATGCGGCGGAGGTTGTGTATGGCGGCGCGCGGTATCGGGCGGGGCCGGCAATCGGGCGCTCGTGCGGCGTGGAAGCTAGCGCAGGCCCATGCCGTGATGGCGCTGCGGAGGGTGATCGCTCTTCTTCCGTGCTTTCGCTGATCGCTGAAATCCTGGCGCTCAATCAGTCGCCGGAATCCATTCGCGCGCCGCAGCGACTGATCGCGGAATAGCTTTCGCTCCGGCGCAAAGCGCGCCACATTGGCGGAGAGGTAAGCCGATGCGTGGAACGATCCTGGGCGCGCACGATGATCGTGGCGTATTGCTCGGAGCCGATGACCAGAGGCGAGAGTTTGCGTTGAGCGAGTGGCGCTCCGGCGGCGTGCCGGTTGCGGGCCAGGTCGTCGATTTCAACGATGAAGCCGGCGAAGCGCGCGCCATCTATGTAGTGCCGGGCGCCGCGGCGGGAGCTGGGCGCCATTCTGGCGCGTTCGTGCTGGGCGCGATTGCCGTCGGGTGCTTGGCGCTCGGTTTCATTATTCCGGTGTTGCCGACTGTGGCGGCGTTCATCCTGGGCGCGGTGGGCGCCGCGCAAGCCCAGCAGGAAAAGGATGACACCGCGCTGCTGCTTTCACGCATCGCCTGGATTGGCGCGCTTGTATTGCTGGCGATTGGAGCGATTGTGCTGTTGGGCCTGTTTGCGCTGATTGGCACGGTGGGCTTTGCAGCGCTGGTGCACGGACTCGGGCCGGGCGATCTCTAAAACACCAGACGCGTTTCAGCGCTTTTGGCGAAAGCGCTGATGGCGTCCTTGTGAGCGAGGAAGATGTCGGGCCATTCGCGCTCCATGAATGCAAGCAACGCAAAGAGATCGTAGGGGCCGAGCGAGGTTTTGTAGTCGGCGTATTCCTGCTGCAGACGTTTCCAGTGATCGGGATCGTCGCCCTCGAGTTTGGCGATGGCCCACTGCCCCCCGTCGCGAATGATTAGGTGCAGCGTCTCGCCGGCGGCGGGGCGGTCGATGCGCCACGGCGGGTAGCGGCGCGCTTCGCCAGCATGAAACAGGCACAGCGCATTGCCGGCGGGATCGCGCAGCCACGCCTCGCGCCAAAGCCAGGGCTGATCCTTGGGGCTTTGTTCAAACGCCACGCCGGCATGCATCAGGCGGCGGACTTGGAAATCGACGTCCTCGCATTCGAAGTAGAGCTGCGGCGCGTTCGCACGCGGGATCGGCCCTTCGACGAGGTGCAGCGAAAACGTGGCTTCGCCCTGGGGCAGCTCAAAGCGCGCGTAATGATCGCTGCGCACGATCAGGCGCAGCCCGAGCAGCTCGTAAAACGCGATCGAAGCGGCGAGATCGTGAGCCGGGGCGGTGATCTGATTGAGGCGCATGGGCGTTCCGTGGCGGGTCCGAAAACGGCAAGTGGCGCGGCGCGCGCGCGGGCATGGTGGCGATGTAGGAGAGATCATGTCCTTTCGCATCATCGGCCTTGACCACAATCGGTTTGCGGATTTGCACGCGCTGTCGGACACAGCGCTTGCTGCGCGCGGGGCGCAGCGCGTGCAGGTGGCCCACCCCCACAGCGCCCCGTGCAGGATTTCGCTGGACGATGCGGAGCCAGGCGAAACAGTGCTGCTGCTGAGCTTTGCCCACCAGCCCGCCGAAACGCCTTATCAGCAGCGGGGACCGATCTTTGTGCGCGCGGGGCGCACGCGTTTCGACGCGTCTGGCGTTGTGCCGCCGGCGCTGGCGCGGCGCACGCTTTCGCTGCGCGGCTACGACAGCGCCGACATGATGGTGGCGGCCGATCTCACGGAGGGCGCGGACGCGCGGCGTCTGATTGAGCGCTTTCTGGGGGAGCCCGACGTGGCCTACATCCACGCCCACTATGCGCGGCGCGGTTGCTTTGCCGCGCACATCGCCCGCGCTTAGTTCGCGCGCAGCGAAGCGGCGAGCGCTTTCATGGCGCGCGCCGCGTTGATGTGCGGGGCGACTGACCCTTGCGCCTTGGACACGATGAACGCGCCTTCCATCGAAGCGAGCAGGGCGGAGGCGAACGATTCTGCATTCTTGTTGGTCATGCCGCGCGCCTCCATGGCGGCGGCGATTTCGCTTTCCCAGGCGCTGAAGGCTTTGCGCACGGCTTCGCGCAAATGCACGTCGTTGCAGCCGAAGCCGGAGGCGACCGCCGCCATCGGGCATGAGGCGACAAAGCCACGCTCCTTTGATTCCTTGGCGGTGGCCTTGAAGACCTGATCGATGAACGTGTCGATATCGACGCCGCTATTGTGCAGCGCGCGCAAACGCGCGCCGACCTCGGCGCCGACGCGGCCGACGGCCTCCGCGCCGATCTGCTCCTTGCCGCCTGGAAAGTGGAAATAGAGCGAACCGCGCGGCGCGCCGGCGCGCGCCAGCAATTCAGCCACGCCAACCCCCTCATAGCCGCGTTCGCCGAACAGCTGCACGGCAGCTTCGATCAGATTCTCGCGGGCGGAAGAAACTTTGGCCATGCGCAAAAAATAGCACTTGTATGACGACCGGTCTAGTGATACCCAATAAATAGACCGGTCATCATATTTGGGCCGGGATCCTCACTCCCCGGAGGGAAAAATGCGTGAATTCATGATCTCGGCCCTGGCTTTGGGCGCTTTTCTGCTCGTCCCCGGTGTTGCGGCGGCCGATGACGCAGCGGACCGGACGGCGGCTATCCAGCTCTGCCGCGGCGAAATCGCGTCGCAGGCGGGCCTCGACGCTGACCAGGTGCGCTTCGACCATGTGCGGGTGCGCCCGCGCATCGTGCGCACCCATTTCGACGTCTGGCGCGACGGCCAGCTGACCAACGTGGTGTGCGATGTGACGCGCGCCCGCGCCGGCGAGCTGACAGTCGCGGCGATCACGCCGGCGCTGCTGACAGCGACGGCGGCGCGCTAACGCCCATTGCCCCGCGCGGGCGGCGCCTCCCGCCCGCCCGCGCACCCTGCCTGAGCGCCCCCGCTTCAAAACGGGGGCGCTTCTTTTTGCGGGTAAGCAATTGCAGCGGCGCGCAGGCGCGTTCTAAGCAGCGGCCATGGCCGAGATCGCAAGCCTGTTCGTGACGAAGCTCTATCGCGCGCCCGTTGAGGGCGTGAGCGCGCGCGAGGTGGCCGCTGCATGCCGTGCGATCGCGGCCGAAGATGAAGCCGGCAAGAGCTGGAGCAAGCATCACGGCTATCGCGGCTACACCTCCTATGCCTCGCTCAACGATCTGCCGAAGCGCGATCCGATCCTCGCACAGTTGAAGCAGGGGCTGGATAAGCATGCGGCTGCGTTCGCCAAGGCGCTGCATCTGGAGCTGGCGGGGCGCAAGCTGAAGCTCGATTCTCTGTGGATCAATGTGCTTGAGCCCGGCGGCGTGCATACCGGCCACATTCATCCCCATTCGGTGCTGAGCGGCACGTATTATGCGGATGTGCCGGCTGGCGCTTCGGCGCTGAAACTGGAGGATCCGCGCCATCCGCTGATGATGGCGGCGCCGCCGCGCCGCGAAGACGCGCCGGAAAGCGAGCGCACATTCGTGTATGTGGCGCCGCAAGCGGGGGAGGCGCTGCTATGGGAGAGCTTCGTGCGCCATGAAGTGCCGATGAACGGCGCGAAGAAGGCGCGCGTGAGCGTGAGCTTCAATTATTCCTGGTGAGCTTCGTCCTCGGCGTGCAGGGCGTGCAGCACGCGATGCAGTATCGGCGCCAGCAGCAGGCCTGAAGCGATGATGATGAAAAGCCCGCAGAACAACGCATAGCCGCCGGCGAAAAGCTTGCCCGCATCGGTGTGCAGCGTATCGACCGGCCCCATGCCGCCCAGCAGCATGGCCGCGTTCACAAACGCATCGAGCCAGCGCATGCCTTCGGTGAGCCGATAGCCCAGCATGCCCATGGCGAGCGCGATCGCCACCAGCGCCGAGGTGATGAGCAAGCTACGCCCGACGCGGCCCAGAAATACAGCGCGCGAAGCCATCGGCGCTGTGCGATGCTCGAAGTGGAAAACGCGCATGATGCGGGAGTGTAGCGGCATACCCGGAAGGCGCGCTAGGCGGGATGGGGAGTGGCGCGCGCCTCCCGGGCGGCCCGGCCGGCCCGCGGGATCTCATGCGGCCGGCAGGATCGCCACTGCAGCGCGAAAGCACCGCCCAGCGCGAGCCGCTTCTCCCGCGCAGCGTCGCAACCC
>JAEUMU010000013.1 GCA_016791325.1 Hyphomonadaceae bacterium | reverse complement strand
CGGAATGCGCCGATCAGCCCGCCCTGCCCATCACGGCTGAGGTGCAGATAAAGCGTGAAGCGGCCGTCAAGCGGCGCAACCGCGCCACGCCAATGATCGCGGCCAACCCGCGCCAGAATCAGCGGCGTTGCAAACGCTTGCGCGGTGGCGGTGGGGTCGTCGCGGCCCTCGCTTCGGCTCGATGGCTGCAGCCACACCCCGCTCAGCGCGCCGTCGCGGCGCAGGGTTCCGCGAAAGGCGGCGCCGCCGCCGAAATCGAGGCGCACGTCATGCCCTGCCTGCGCGTGCGCCGAAACACCGGCGATGACGCCGCGCCACGCACCGCCCTCTCGCCGCACATCGATCTCTCCGCGGAGGGCGGGCGCGTAAGCGCGCTCAGCCACCCACAAGCCTTCCAGCCCAGAGTCCTGCGCCCATGCTGGCGCGCCAAGCGCCAACGCACACAGCAACGCCCCCCAACAAGAAAGCCATCGCACGATCATTTTCCCTTACGCTTGCCGCGCTGCTTCAGCCATTGCACCATTGGCTCTCGCCCGCTTTGCATATTCCGCTTCAAAGCGGCGCAGGCCGCCTCCAGATCGCCGGCGCGCAAGGCTTTGAGGATGCGCGCGTGATCTTCCGTCGCGGTCAGCACACCCCCGCGCTCTCGCATCAGCGCCAGCTCGTAACGCCGCGTGCGCTGCATGATGTTTTGAATCAGCTCTATCAGCACCTGGTTCGGGCAGTGCTCAAGCAGCGCCATGTGCCACGCATCGTCGAGTGCGATCGCCATTTGCGGCGTGCGGGCGCTGGCGAGTTTGCGGTTGAGTTGCTCAAGCCCCTCAAGCTGCGCCGCGCTTGGGACGCCCGCCAGCCGCAGCGCTTCAGGATCGAGGATCGGGCGGATACCGTAAATCTGCTCGAACTCTTCAAGCGTCAGCGGGCGCACGAAATAGCCCCGCCGCGGCGCCGCCACCAACGCGCCTTCCGAGGCCAGCCGGCTCAACGCCTCGCGCAGCGGCGTGCGGCTAACCCCCAACCGCGCCGCCAGATGCACCTCGTTGATGCGCTCCCCGGGGGCGAGCGCGCCGTCAATGATCATGGCGCGCACAGCATCCGCGGCGTCGGCGCTCATATTGGGCCGGACAATTTGCATACTGTATACACTTGAGCAAAACGCAGCCCTCGTCAAGGGCTTCAGCGCGGCTCGCGCCGGTCAGCGTCGGGGGCGGGCTGATCCTCCGCAGGCTCCGGCGGGGGGCGCATCAGGTCTTCGGCGGCGTCGTTGGTGGTGGGCGCGGCCGGCGTTTCGCGCGCGGCCAGCGTGCCGCGCTCAAGCCGCAGCGCACGCAACGCATCTTCACCCTCTTCGCCGAACAGGCCGCGCACGCGCAGCTCGCGCTGCGGGTACGGGATCTCGATCCCCGCTTTGCGCAGAGCATCGTCGATCGCCCAGGTATAAGCCGCCTGCATCGCGCGCGGGCGCTTCACCGCCTCCAGCGTCGGCCACACCACAAGCTCGAAATTGAGCGCGGAGTCCGCATAGCCCGTCATCCACACTTGCGTGCGCCGCGCGCCATCATCCGGCAGCGTGAAGGGCACGAGGTGCGCCGCCTCCAGCACCGCATCGCGCACCTTCTCCTTATCGGCCCCGTACGCCACCTTGAACGGCACATGGATGCGCCGCGTATCGCCGCGCAAAGTCCAATTGATCACGGTGTTTTCGATCAGTTTTGAATTAGGGATCAGCAAGTACACATTGTCGTTGTTGCGAATGCGCGTGGCGCGCGGGCCGATTTCCTGCACCAGCCCGCGCGTGCCGTCCTGCAGCTCCACGTAATCGCCGATGTGCACCGCGCGGTCCGAAATCAGCACCAGTCCGGAAACAAATTCTTTGACGATGCCCTGCAGGCCCAGCCCAAGGCCTATGCCCAGCGCGCCGGCGAAAACGGCGATCGAAGAAAGATCGAGCCCCAAGGATGAAAGGCCGGCGATGATGCCGAAAATCACCAAGCCGTAGCTCAGCAATTTCTCCATCAGATAGAGTGCTGCGTTGCCCTCGCGGATGCGCAGCCTCAGGCGCTTCAGCGCCGTGCCCGCCACCCACGCGGCGGCCATGAAGAACAACATCACCAGCAGCGCGGCGAACACCCCGCCCAGCGTCAGCCGCCCGGCGCCAAGGCTCACCAGCTCAAATTCGCTCAGGCGCTGAAATTGGTCGTACCACATCGCCCCCTCTATCGACCGCGTCGGCGAGCTATGCAATATTGCAAAGCGATTGAGCGCCCGGCGGGCGGCTTAGGGGGCAAGACGCGCCGTGATGGACTGGGACAAGCTCAAGACTTTCCACTTCGCCGCCGAAACCGGCAGCCTAACGGCCGCGGCGGAGAAACTCGGCGTCAGCCAGAGTTCCGTGAGCCGCCAAATCGCGGCGCTTGAAAGCGATATGGGCGTGCCCCTGTTTCAACGTCACGCGCGCGGCCTCTTGCTCACCGGCCCCGGCATGGCGCTGCGCGAGTTCACGCGCGAAATGGCCGCCAACGCGGTGATCGCGGAATCCACGCTCAAGGATGCGCGCGAAAAGGTCATCGGCGATCTGAAAGTCACCGCGCCCGTCGCCTTCGGCTCCACCTGGCTGGCGCCGCGGCTCTCGCACTTCACAGACACCTATCCCGAAACGCGGCTCCAGATCATGCTGGATGATCGCGAATACGACCTTCTGAAGCTTGAGGCCGAATGCGCGATCCGGCTTTGGGCCGCCACCCACGCCGATCTCATCCAACGCAAACTGCTCGATGTCACCGTCAGTCTCTATGCGTCGCAGGACTACATCAAACGCCACGGCGCGCCGAAAGAGGTCGATGATCTCGATCACCACCGCATCATCGCCTACCAGGCCGGCGTGCCCACGCCGATGCGCGAATTGGATTGGGCCCAACGCGCCGGGCGCGAGGACGCCAAGCCGCGTCCGCCGCTGCTGGAGATCAACAACGTCTATGGCATGCTGCGCGCGGTGGAGAGCGGCTTCGGCATCGCCAGCGTGCCCGATTACATGGCGCGCGAAAGCCCGAACCTGGTGAAAGTGCTGCCTGAGCTGCCAGGCCCAAGCTTCGAGGTCTATTTCATATACCCGAGCGATCTGAAGCGCTCCAAGCGCATCGCCGCCTTCCGGCAATTCCTGATCGACCAGGCCGCGGATTGGAAAGCGTAACAAATCCCCCATGAGCACTCGCGAGTTCGACATCATCGTTTACGGCGCGTCGGGCTTCACAGGCCGGCTGGTGGCGGAATATCTCGCCAAACGCGGCATAGAGCGTTGGGCCATGGCTGGGCGGGACGCCTCTAAGCTCGAAAGCGTGCGCCGCGAAATCGGCGCCCCCGAAAGCACGCCCATCGTCATCGCCAATGCGCGTGACGCCGCTTCAATTGAGGCCATGGCCCGGCGCGCCAAAGTGGTGATCAGCACGGTCGGCCCCTACCAGCTTTATGGCGAGCCGTTGGTCGCAGCCTGCGCCAAGACCGGCGCCGATTATGTCGATCTTTGCGGCGAGCCGAACTGGATGGCGGCGATGATCGCCAAATACGAGGCGCAAGCGCGCGAAAGCCGCGCCCGCATCGTGTTCTCCTGCGGCTTCGATTCCATCCCCTTCGACTGCGGCGTATTTTATCTGCAGCGGCAAGCGCAAGCGCAGTTCGGCGCCCCGGCGCAGCGCGTTCGCGGGCGCGTGCGGCGCATGAAGGGCACGTTCTCCGGCGGCACCCTCGCCTCCATGCTGGCGACGCTGGAGGCCGGCAAGCGCGATCCCGGCGTCGTTAAACTGATGCGCAACCCGTTTGCGCTCTCGCCCGAACGCGGGGCCCAACAGCCGCGTGACGATGGCCCCATCGAAGACGCCGATCTCAACGCCTGGGCGGCTCCTTTTGTGATGGCGGCGATCAACACCAAGAACGTGCATCGCTCCAACGCGCTCATGGGCTATCCTTACGGGCGCGATTTCACCTACCAGGAAATGCAATCTGCAGGCGCCGGCGACGCCGGCGCCAAGCGCGCCCGCAGCATGACCAACCAGGGCCGCACCCAGATGGCGCTGCTCGCCTTCGCGCCTACGCGCGCCCTGCTGCGCGCCTTCGCCTTGCCGAAGCCCGGCCAGGGCCCATCACGCGAAGCGCGCGAACGCGGCAGCTATGAAGTGCTGTTCGTCGGCGATCTGGCCGATGGGCGCCAGATCAAAGTCAGCGTCGCCGGCGATCGCGATCCCGGCTACGGCTCAACCTCGAAAATGATCAGCGAAGCGGCGCTCTGCCTCGCTGCGGAGTGCGAAAACACGCCAGGCGGCGTCTGGACGCCCGCCGCCGCCATGGGCGAGGCGCTCATCGCCCGCCTACAGGCGCATGCTGGCGTTACCTTCCAGCCAGCCTAGAGCGCGTTGTAATCCCGCACCGCGAACGTATCGCACTGGCGCGCGTCGCCGCTATCGAAGCCGCGGCGGAACCAGGCCATGCGCTGGGCGCTCGTGCCGTGCGAGAATTCGTTGGGGTTCACATAGCCCTGGCTTTGCCGCTGCAACGTATCGTCGCCAATGGCGTGCGCGGCGCCCAACGCTTCGCGCAGGTCCGCATCGTCGATGGCCAGATCGGCGCGCGCCGTGTGGCCCCACACGCCAGCAAAGCAATCGGCCTGCAGCTCCGTGCGCACGGAGGTTTGGTTTTCCGTTTCTCCCGGCGCGCCGCGGCGCATCGAGCCGATCAGGTTTTGCACGTGGTGACCCACTTCATGCGCGATGACGTAAGCTTGGGCGAAATCGCCCGGCGCGCGCAGGCGCGTGGCCATCGTCTCGTAGAAGGTCGGGTCGATATAGAGCATGTTGTCGCCTGGGCAGTAGAACGGGCCGACGGATGAAGGCGCCACGCCGCATGCCGTTGAAACCTGCCCCTGAAACACGTTCAACGTCGGATCGGTATAGGTGCTGGGCGTTTGGCCATAATTCGGCAAGCGGCCTTGCGCGAACTGCGCGCGCCACACGTCTTCCGTCGAGCCCAGGATCGCACGCGAGAAATCGCAAGCCTGCTCGTGCTGCGCGCACACTTCGCCGGAACTCGCAACTTCGCCGCCACCGCCGATTCCCAGCGCGCCCATCATCGGCCCGCGTAGGCCCGGCACGAAGAAATACGCCGCCAGCGCGATAACGCCCACGATCAGCACGCCGCGAAAGCCAAGTCTGCCGAGGATCGCGAACAGCGCCGCGGCCGGCACGCCGCCGCCGCCGCCGCCACGGCCGGCGCCGCGGTCGCGGAAATTGTCGGAACGGCGCTGATTGTCGATGCGCATGGGAAGCGTCCTCCTCGGGCCCTCGCGCCCTTCTTAGAGCATCCGCGCCGGGCTGGGAAAGCAGCGCTCACGCGCCACCGAACAATTCCTGCTGGTCTCCGCTCTCGATCGGGCGGCGGAACTGGCTGTGATCGAGCGGCAGGCGCGGCTTATCCAGCCCCAGCCGGCGGCAGGCGCGGGCGAAGCGGTCGGCGATCAACTGCGCATAGGGGCCCTCGCCCTTCTGCCGTTTGCCCCATTCGGGATCGTAATCGCGCCCGCCGCGCATCTGGCGCACCAGCGCCAACACGCGCCCGGCGCGATCGGGAAAATGCTGCGCCAGCCACTCGCGGAACAAATCCTTGATCTCCAGCGGCAGCCGCAACACCACATAGCCCGCAGCGCTTGCGCCGGCGGCGGCGCAGTGTTCGAGGATGGCCTCGATCTCACTGTCATTGACGCCTGGAATAATTGGCGCGGCCATCACCGTGACGGGCACGCCCGCCTCCGCCAGCGCCCGGATCGTCTCCACCCGCCGGTGCGGCGCTGCCGCACGCGGCTCCATCACCCGCGCGAGGCGCCGGTCCAGCGTCGTGACTGAGATCGCCGCCTTCGCCAGCCCGCGCGCGGCCAGAGGCGCGAGAATATCGATATCGCGGATTACAAGCTGCGACTTGGTGATCAGCGCCACCGGATGGCGCCAGCGCTCCATCACCTGCAGCACCGCCCGCGTGACGCCATAGCCGCGCTCGATCGGCTGATAAATGTCGGTGACGCCGCCGAGCATGATCGTGCGCGGGCGATAGCTGGCCTTGGCGAACTCGCGCTCCAGCAGCTCGGCCGCGTTGGCCTTCACAAACAGCTTGGTTTCAAAATCGAGCCCCGGCGATAGCCCCGCATACGCATGGTTGGGCCGCGCATAGCAATAGACGCAGCCATGTTCGCAGCCCCGATACGGGTTGATCGACTGATCGAAGGAAATATCGGGGCTGGTGTTGCGCGAGATGATCGTCCTGGCCGACTCCGGCGTCACGATCGTCTCCAGCGGCGTCGCCGCCTCCTCAGCCCAGCCATCGTCGAACGCTTCGCGCGCGAAGCGTTCGTAGCGGCCGCTCGCATTGCTGCGCACGCCGCGCCCATGCAAAGCGTCGCGGGACATGATGCAGGATTGTAGTCCTACAAATAGAACATATCAAGAACATTATCCGCAGCAAAAAGGGCCCCGGTGCGATCCGGAGCCCTTCAGCAATTCTCGCTGCGCATAATCTCTTCCGTCCCTCAACGCCGTCCCGGCTGGTGAAGCTGGCGGCGGAGGATCATGCCCAGATTTGCGAGGCTTGGTTCAGCGTGGCGAAGGCCATGGGGGCGAACACTGCGCAGGCGGCGACGAGGGCGTAAAACTTGGTCATTTCCTTGGCTCCTTGGGCCGGATCACCGTGATCCGATGAGGACAAGCTAGTAGGCCCTCCGCCCTAAGGATGTGACGGCGGGCACGGGCGGCGCGCGGCGCTCAATGCGCCATGGTCTTCGAGAACAGGTTCATCACCACCACGCCGGCGATGATGAGGCCCATGCCGAACATCGCCGGCGCGTCGAGCTTCTGGCCTTGCAGCAGCCACGCCGCCAGCGCGATCAGAACCACCCCCACGCCCGACCAGATCGCATACGCCACGCCCGTCGGGATCGACTTCAGCACCAGCGCCAAAAGATAGAACGCAATCGCATAGCCGATCACGACAACGACAGAGGGCCAGAATTTCGTGAACCCGTCCGACGCCTTCAAGGCTGTCGTCGCCACCACTTCGGCGATGATCGCGCCGGCCAAGAACAAATACGGCATCGAAGCTCACATAAACGCCATGTCCCGCGTGAACGAGCGGAAGCGCCGGCCGGCGTCGACGTAGATCGTCTGCCCCGTCACCGCGGGATTCTCGATCAGGAAACGCACGGCGCCGGCGATGTCCTGCGGCGCCGGGCCGTAATCCAGCGGCGTATCGGCGTGCAGCCGTTCAAAATCGGCCTGCGCTTGCCCAGGCGCGGGCAGCGCATAGCCCGGCGCAACCGCGTTCACGCGCACACGCGGCGCTAAGGCGCGTGCAAGCAACTCGGTCGCGCCGGCCAGCGCGTATTTCGAGAGCGTGTAGGAGAAGTGATCCGGATAGGGATTGGCCAGTTTGAAATCGAGAAAATTCACCACCGCCCCGCGCTCGCCTTCGGGCAGCGCCTCCACAAATTCACGCGCCAGCACAGCCGGCGTCAGCGCGTTGATCTTGATGTGGCGCTGCAAGGCGTCTTCGCTCAGCGTATCGATGGTGTCGTGTTCAAAAATCGCCGCACAATTCACCAGCGCGCTCATCGGCGCCTGCGCCTGCGCCGCGGCGCGCGTGATCAGCGCATGGCGCGAAGGCGCATGCTCGAGATCCGCCTGAACGATCACACCGCGCCCGCCCGCGGCGGCGATCTCGCCCGCAACCGCCTCCGCTTCCGCCTCGGAGCTGTTGTAGTGGACGGCCACGCCCCAGCCAGCGGCGGCCAACTCCAGCGCCGTTGCGCGCCCCAAGCGCTGCGCGCCGCCTGTCACCAGCGCCCATTTCATGCGGCGCGCTCCCGCCGGATCGTCACCGCCACCAAGCCGTCGCCGGAAAGCACCGAAGGCTTCTTCACCGTAACCTCCACCCAGCGCGCGCGCTCCGAAAGCGAGAGGCAATGCCCCGCCACGCGGTCGGCCAGCGTTTCCACCAGATGCGCGGGCTCGCCCAGATCGTCGCGGATGAAATGGATGATGCGGTCGTAATCGACAGTTGCGCCGATGCGGTCGTTGCGCACGTAATCCGGGGGCGAAGCCAGCGCCAACGTCACGGATATGCGCACCTCCTGCGGCGCGGCGCGCTCGGGCTCCGGCACGCCCACGCGCACGATCGCCTTGGCGTCGTCGATGCGGATAAGCTGCAGGTCGGCCATCGGCGCCACTTTACTCAGCCGAACGCGATCAAGCCAGCGCCCGCCGCCACGATCAGCGCGCCCAGCCAGCGCCGCCGGCCGAGCTTCTCGCCCAGAAACAGAAACGCAATCAGCGCGCCCCACACCACCGAGGTCTCGCGCAGCGCCGTCACCTGCGCAATCGGCGCGAACGTCTGCGCCCAGAGCACCAGCCCATAACCGGCAAAGCTGATCACGCCGATGCCGATGCCCCGCCACGGCGCCACGGAGGCGCTGCGCAGCAAGGGCCCAACGCCGCGCCGCCAGAAAGCGAACGCCGCCATCGGCACGCTCATCAGCGCCATCGACCAGCCCAGGAACAGCACCGCATTGCCTGTGGCCCGCGCCCCCAGCGCGTCCACGAGCGAGTAAGAGGCGATGCAAAGGCCAATGCCGATCGCCCATAGTGTGGCGCGCACCGGCGCTTGCGGGCTCGCGCCCACCGTCAGCACTCCGGCCGAAACCAGCGCGATGCCGGCCATCTTCAGCGGCGGCGGAATCTCATGCGCCGTCAGCGCCGCGCCCAGCCCCACCAGCATCGGCGCTGTCCCGCGCGAGAGCGTATAGACATGGCTCATGTCGCCAGCGTCGTAGCCTTTGAACAGCGCGAACCAATAAGCCAAGTGAATGAACACCGTCAGCCCCAGATAGGGCCAGGCAGCCTCGGGCGGGGCGCCCATCAGCGCAATAATGATGACGCCCGCGCCCAGCCCGCCCACGGCGATCAGAAACGAATCCGTGACCCGATCGGTCCCGCCCTTCAGCGCTGCGTTCCAACTGGCGTGGATAAGCGCTGAGAGCAGAGCGGCGCCGATCGCGAGCGGCGCCACGTCCTACGACAAGCTCGCACAGAAGCGCTGGATGCGCGTACACGCATCTTCCAAACATTCCGTCGAGGTCGCGTAAGAGATGCGGAAATGCGGGCTCAAGCCGAACGCGCCGCCATGCACCAGCGCCACGCATTCCGCGTCCAGCAACGCCAGAGCGAAATCCTCGTCGGTGTTGATCACCTTGCCGTCCGGCGTTTTCTTGCCCAAGAGCCCGGCGCAAGAAGGATAGACGTAAAACGCGCCCTCCGGCGTCGGGCATTTCAGCCCTTGCGCCTGGTTCAGCATCGAAACCACCAGATCGCGCCGGCCCTCGAACAGCTTTTTGTTCTTCGGAATGAAATCCTGCGGTCCGTTCAGCGCCTCCACAGAGGCCCATTGCGAAATCGAACATGGGTTGGAGGTCGATTGCGTCATCACGTTTGACATCGCCTTGATGAGCCACTCCGCGCCAGCGGCGTAGCCGATGCGCCAGCCTGTCATCGAGTAGGCTTTCGAAACGCCATTCATCGTCAGCGTACGCTCGTAGAGGCGCGGCTCCACCTGGGCGATGGTGGTGAACTTGAAATCGCCATAGGTGAGATGCTCGTACATGTCGTCGGTCAGCACCATGACATGCGGGAAATCCAGCAGCACCGCGGCGATCGCTTGCAACTCGTCGCGTGTATAGGCCGCACCCGAAGGGTTGGAGGGCGAATTGAGGATCACCCATTTCGTGCGCGGCGTGATCGCCTTCGCCAATGCTTCCGGGCGCACTTTGAAATTGTCCGCCAGCCGTGTTTCCACGAACACCGGCGCGCCGCCGCAGAGCAGAACCATGTCCGGATAGCTGACCCAATACGGCGTCGGCACGATCACTTCGTCGCCCGGGTTGAGCGTCGCCATCAGTGCGTTGAAGATCACCGGCTTGCCGCCGGGCGAGACGTTGATCTGGGTGCGCTTGTACTCAAGCCCGTTCTCGCGCTTGAACTTGCCGACAATGGCGTCCTTCAACTCCGGCAGGCCGTCCACATCGGTATATTTGGTCTTGCCTTCGCGGATGGCGCGGATGGCGGCGTCCTTGATGTTGTCGGGGGTGTCGAAGTCCGGCTCGCCGGCGGCCAGGGCGATGCAATCACGCCCTGCCGCCTTTAGCGCGCGCGCCTTTGCGCTCATCGCCATCGTGGCGGAGGGCTTCACGCGCGAGAGCGCTTGGGAAACGGACATGGGCTCCTCTCGATTCGGGCTGGGCGGGGTTACCTTTAGGACAATTCCGCGCACCGCGCAGCAAGACTGGCCGCGCCGGATCGCCGCCCCTATATGCCGCATCGGACCCCACCACGGAGCCCGAAATGCCCCTTCTGATGTGCCCCAATTGCAACGCCTCCATGACCGAGGTGAAGCGCAACGACGTCGCCTTCGATATGTGCCCCACCTGCCGGGGCGTCTGGCTCGATCGCGGGGAGCTTGAAAAGATCATCGCTGGCGCGCGCGACGAACGCGCCGCCTTCGAGCAGGACCGTAGCCAGTTCTACAACAACCCTGACGAATACCGCCGCACCCACCCCCCACAGCCCCAACAAGCGCGCCCGCAGCAAGGCTATGGCGAGCGCGGCGAGTATGGAGAGCGCGGCGAATACGGCGAACGTGGCGAATATGGCCATGACGGGCGCCGCCGGCGGCGCGGCTTCGACCTGTTCGACATCTTCGATTAGGCGAGCACCGCTCGCGGCTGAAACACTACTGCAATAAGTGGCGGACGAACGGCGGTTGTCGACCACGCGTTGACGCCGCCCCGCCTGTTCCCAAACTCCGCGTGAACTTTGGGGACATTTGATGAAGCGCATTATTCCTTCCGGCGTCGCAATCCTGCTGGCGAGCGCAGGGGTCGCGCACGCTCAGCAGCAGCAAGCCGCGCCGCCGCCACCTGCCGAGCAGGCCGCCGCGGAAAATCTCGAAGATGAAATCGTCGTGCTGGCCGACACCGGTGATCAGGTCCGCATCGACCGGCGCACCTACACGCTGCGCGACGACGCCTCTGCCCAGGCCACCAACATGTTCGAGGTGCTGGGCCGCATACCCTCGGTGAGCGTTGCGCCGTCGGGCGCGGTGACATTGCTGGGCGCTGAAAACGTCACCATCCAGATCAACGGCCAGCCCGTCCCCGGCACCAATTTGGAGCAGGTGCTGCGCGGCATTCTGGGCGCGGAGGTTCAGCGCATCGAGGTGATCACCAATCCCTCGGCGCAATATTCTGCACAAGCATCGGGCGGCATCATCAACATCATTACCCGCCAACGCCTCAGCGCCGGCGTTTCCGGCTCGGCGCAGGCGGGCGTCGATACGTTCGGCGTTTCCAACGGTGGCGTATCGATGAACTGGTCGCGCGGCCCTTGGAGCCTTAGCGGCGGCGGCGGCTACTGGAATGGCCGGCAAACCCAGGATTTTGAGCGCGAGCGCCAGATCTTCGCCACCGGCGACCAAAGCCGCGAAACCGGCGAGCAGGAGGTGGAGTTTGGCGGGCGCTATCTCAGCCGCCTCACGTTGGGCTATCGGCCGAACGAGCGCCGCCGCATGAGCGTCGCCGTCGACAACGTAAGGGGCGGCAACGACATCCTGCGCGATACCGCCATCACGCTCAACGGCGCGCCTTCGGCCACGCAATCAAACCTGAACGAGGTCGAGTTCTACAACGACCAGATCAGTTTCGATTTCCAGCAGGATGGCGCCCGCCCGCGCGAGCAGCTCCGCTTCAACTCCATGGCCCAATGGCACGGCGTCGATTTCGAGCAGACGTTCGGCTTGACGCCCCTGAGCGGCCCCGCAACGCGCGCGCGCGCGGCCAACAGCTTCGACATGCTGAACACCAACACCCGCCTCGAGTATGATCGTCCCTTCGGCGACAGCCGCTTCCTAAGCGTCGGCCTGAACTTCGAAAGCTCAGATCAAGAGCACAACAATTCGCGCACCGCCCTCGCCGGCACCGTGATCGCACCCGATTACGTCACCCTGCTTGAAGGGCGCCAGCAAACTCTGGCGGGCTACGGCGCCTATCAGTTCGAAACAGGCCCATGGACCTGGCAGCCAGGCTTGCGCATCGAGAACTACCGGCGCGAGGTGCAATCCGGCGCTGTCGACGATGACGATACGGATCTGCGTTATTTCCCCAGCATCCACCTGCGGCGCGACCTCACCGACAGCATCAATGTCGATCTCAGCTACACCAGCCGCATCCAGCGCCCCAGCTTCCAGCAGCTCGATCCGAACCTGCGCTTCGCCGATGTCAACCGCGCCATCGTCGGCAACCCGGCGCTCGAGCCCTCTCTCACTGACGCCTACGAGGCCAATTTCACCTATCAAAACGCCGGCACGAACTTTGGTCTCACCTTCTATAATCGTATCAGCGAGGATGTGTTCTCGCCCTTTACGGAAGTGACGCCGGGGGGCCTCATCCGCACCACCACCGTTAATGCCGGCGTGAGCGAACAGCGCGGCCTGCAAGCCATTTTGCGCGGGCCCCTGAACGCGAATTGGCGCTACTCCGCCAGCGTGAATCTGATGGAGCGGGAGTTCGACGTGTTGAACGGCGGCGTCACCTCCCGGCGCAGCGAGTTCGAATACGATGGCGCGATTTCGCTCGATTACCGCGATCAGGATCAGAACGCGATCGGCGCCGATCAAGTGCAGTTCGAGCTGCGCTTCCAGGGCCCGCGGCATACGCTGCAGAGCGATCTGGACGAATTCGTCATCGGCAACATCACTTGGCGGCGAAAAATCACGGACAGCCTCTACGCCACACTGATGGCGCAGGATATTTTCAGTTCGCAGAACAACGTCTCGGAAATCACCACCGATGCGTATTTCGAGCGCACCGAATTCTCCAGCCCCGGGGCGCGCGTGCGCTTCGCCTTGACCTACCAGTTCGGCTCCGGCCCCCGCCGCCCGCCGCAGGATCAGCAGCCGCCCGGCGGCCCGCCCGTGCCCACGTTCTGAGCGGCGCACGGTCCCGAAAAAAAAGCGGCCCGGGATCGCTCCCGGGCCGTTTGCGTGTTTGCGTGCTTGCGCCGTTTATTCGGCGGCTTCGGTCTGGCCGATGCGGGCGTCTTCTGAGCGCTCGATCGCCAGCTGGGCGTCACGGTCAGCGGCGAGGCGCTGATAGCGCCGCAGCTGCCCGCCCGTGCCCGCCGGGATGAGACGCCCAACGATCACGTTCTCCTTCAGGCCCTCGAGCGTATCCGCCTTGCCGTAGGATGCGGCCTCGGTGAGCACGCGCGTCGTTTCCTGGAACGAGGCTGCGGAGATGAACGAACGCGTCTGCAGCGAAGCCTTGGTGATGCCAAGCAGCATCGGCTGCGCCGTAGCCGGCTTGAGGCCAAGCTCGGTCACGCGCTTGTTCTCGTCTTCCAGATCGAGCGCTTCCACCGCTTCCCCTTTCAGGAACTCGGTGTCGCCGCCGTCCATGACTTCGACCTTCTGCAGCATCTGGCGAACGATCACCTCGATGTGCTTGTCGTTGATTGGCACGCCCTGCAGGCGGTACACTTTCTGAATTTCCTCCACGAGGTAATTCGCCAGCGCTTCCACACCGAGGATTGAGAGGATGTCCTGCGGCGCGGGGTTGCCGTCGAGCAGGTAGTCGCCCTTCTTAACGATGTCGCCTTCCTGCACCGGAATGTGCTTGCCCTTTGGGATCATGTATTCGATCGCCTCGGCGTCTTCCTCCGGCGGGACCACGCGCAAGCGGCGCTTGTTCTTGTAGTCCTTGCCGAACTCAACGCGGCCATCGGCTTCGGCGATGATGGCGTGATCCTTCGGACGGCGCGCTTCAAACAGCTCCGCCACGCGCGGCAGACCGCCCGTGATGTCGCGCGTCTTGGCGCCGCCAGTGGGCATACGCGCCAGATCCTGGCCCGGCGTCACTTCATCGCCGTCAGCAACGGAGAGAATGGCGCTCACGGGCAGCGAGTAGGACTTCACCACCTTGCCCTTGCCATCGACGACCGCGATCGCCGGCTTGAGCTCGGAGCCCTTCGCCGTCGCCCGCCAGTCGATCACCACCTTCGACGAGATGCCGGTCGCTTCGTCGAACTCATCGCGCACCGAGACGCCTTCGATCACATCCTCGAAGCGCACTTTACCGGCGCTCTCGGTGATGATCGGCGTCGCGTAGGGATCCCATTCGGAAATGCGATCGCCGCGCTTGATCTTCGACTTTTCATCCACCTTCAGCCGCGCGCCGAACGAAAGCTTGAAGCTCTGCCGCTCCTTGCCCTCTTCGTCGACAACGATGGCCTGCATGTTGCGGCTCATGACGATGAGTTCGCCTTGGGCGTTCTTCACCGTGTTGCGATTGACGAAGCGGATCGAGCCGTCGTGCGCCGATTCCATCACCGATTGCTCGGCAACCTGGGCCGCGCCGCCGATGTGGAACGTGCGCATGGTCAGCTGCGTGCCCGGCTCGCCGATCGATTGCGCCGCGATAACGCCAACCGCTTCGCCGATGTTCACCGGCGTGCCGCGGGCGAGGTCGCGCCCATAGCAGGCCGCGCACACGCCAGTCCGCGTTTCGCAGGTCAGCACCGAGCGCACCTTCACGCCCTGCACGCCCGCCTTTTCGATGACGACAATCAGGTCTTCATCGAGGAAGGCGCCAGCCGGGGCAACCACTTCGCCCGTGCCCGGATCGATCACGTCGGTCGCGGCGGTGCGGCCGAGGATGCGCTGGCCGAGGCTGACGACGATGTCGGCGCCGTCGATCACGGCGGTCATCTGAATGCCGTCGCTGGTGCCGCAATCTTCCTCGGTGATGATGCAGTCCTGCGCGACGTCGACCAGACGGCGCGTCAGATAGCCCGAGTTCGCCGTCTTCAACGCGGTGTCCGCCAGGCCCTTACGGGCGCCGTGGGTCGAGTTGAAGTATTCGAGAACCGAAAGGCCTTCCTTGAAGTTCGAGATGATCGGCGTCTCGATGATCTCACCCGAAGGCTTGGCCATCAGGCCGCGCATGCCGGCAAGCTGCTTCATCTGGTTCTTCGAACCGCGCGCGCCGGAATGGGCCATCATGAACACGGAATTGAGTTCGCCCAGGCGGCCGTCCTTCAGCTTGGCCGGCTTGGAGGCCTCTTCCATCATCGCGTCGGCCACCTTGTCGGTGCACTTCGACCAGGCGTCGACCACCTTGTTGTATTTCTCGCCCTTTGTGATGAGGCCGTCGGCGTATTGCTTTTCGTATTCGGCGGCGCGCTTGCGCGTTTCTTCAACAAGCGTTTCCTTCGCCTTCGGCACGACCATGTCGGCCATGCCGAAGCTGATGCCGGCCTTGCACGCTTCGCGGAAGCCAAGCTGCATGATGCGATCGGCGAAGATCACCGTCGCCTTCTGGCCGCAGTGCCGATAGACGTTGTCGATCAGATTGCCGACTTCCTTCTTCGTCAGCGTCGTTTCCAGCAGCGTGTAGCTGATCTTCGGGTGCTTCGGCAGCAGCTCGGCCAGTTTCATCCGGCCGGGCGTGGTGTCGATCGTCTTGCGGAACGGCTTGTTGTTCGCGTCGACGGATTCGTAGCGCGCCTTGATCTTGGCGTGCAGCGTCACGATGCCGGCTTCCAGCGCCGCCTCGATCTCGCCGATCGAGCCGAACAGCTTGCCTTCGCCTGGCTCGCCTTCCTTCATCAGCGAGAGGTAATAGAGGCCAAGCACGATATCCTGCGAAGGCACGATGATCGCCTTGCCGTTCGCCGGCGAGAGGATGTTGTTCGTGCTCATCATCAGCACGCGCGCTTCAAGCTGCGCTTCCAGCGAAAGCGGCACGTGCACGGCCATCTGGTCGCCGTCGAAGTCCGCGTTGAACGCAGCGCACACCAGCGGGTGCAGCTGGATCGCCTTGCCTTCGATCAGCTTCGGCTCGAACGCTTGGATGCCCAGGCGGTGCAGCGTCGGCGCACGGTTGAGCAGCACAGGGTGTTCGCGGATGACTTCTTCAAGCACATCCCAAACTTCCGGGCGCTCCTTCTCCACCATGCGCCGCGATTGCTTCACGGTGCCGGAAAGGCCCTTCACGTCGAGGCGCGCATAGATGAACGGCTTGAACAGTTCGAGCGCCATCTTCTTCGGCAGGCCGCACTGGTGCAGCTTCAAATCCGGGCCGACGACAATGACCGAACGGCCCGAATAGTCGACGCGCTTGCCGAGCAGGTTCTGGCGGAAACGGCCTTGCTTGCCCTTCAGCATGTCGGCGAGCGATTTCAGCGGCCGCTTGTTGGCGCCGGTGATCACGCGCCCGCGGCGCCCGTTGTCGAACAGCGCATCGACTGCTTCCTGCAGCATGCGCTTTTCGTTACGGATGATGATGTCCGGCGCGCGCAGCTCCATCAGCCGCTTCAAGCGGTTGTTGCGGTTGATGACGCGGCGATAAAGATCGTTCAGATCCGACGTCGCGAAGCGGCCGCCATCAAGCGGCACAAGCGGGCGCAGTTCCGGCGGGATCACCGGGATCACCGTCAGCACCATCCATTCCGGCTTGTTGCCGGAGCGAATGAACGCCTCCACCAGCTTCAAGCGCTTGGCCAACTTCTTCGGCTTCAGCTCTGTCGTGGCTTCCGCGATCTCCTTGCGCAGCTGCTCCGCCTCTTTTTCAAGGTTGAGCGCCATCAGCAGTTCGCGCACGGCCTCGGCGCCGATCATGGCGGTGAAGCTATCTTCACCGTACTCTTCCTGGGCGCGGATGTAATCTTCTTCGGTGAGCAATTGCTTGGCCGACAGCGGCGTCAGGCCCGGCTCGATGACGATATATTGCTCGAAATAAAGAACCCGCTCGATGTCCTTCAGCGGCATGTCCAGCATCAAGCCGATGCGCGAAGGCAGCGACTTCATGAACCAGATGTGCGCAACAGGCGCGGCCAGTTCGATGTGGCCCATGCGCTCGCGCCGCACGCGCTGCAGCGTCACTTGCACGCCGCATTTTTCGCAGATGATGTCCTTGTACTTCATCCGCTTGTACTTGCCGCACAAGCACTCGTAGTCCTTGATCGGGCCAAAGATGCGCGCGCAGAACAGGCCGTCACGCTCAGGCTTGAACGTGCGGTAGTTGATCGTCTCCGGCTTCTTGATCTCGCCGAAGCTCCACGACTTGATCTGCTCGGGGCTCGCGATCGAGATTTTGATTTGATCGAACACCGGCGCCGGCGGCTGGTTGCCGAACGTGGAGTTGATCAGGTCTTGGTTCATCGCGTTCATTCGTTTTCACCTTCCGCGTTCCGAACGGCCGATCCGGAACATTGGGGGCATCAAGCAAGCGATCCGGCGGGCGCAACCGCGCGCCCGCCGGGCGCTTCTATTCGGCGGCTTTCACCTTGGCTCCGTCCGCCAGTTCGACGTTCAGACCCAAGGACCGCATTTCCTTCACAAGCACGTTGAAGCTTTCCGGGATGCCCGCCTCGAACGTGTCGTGACCGCGCGTGATGGCCTCGTAGACCTTCGTGCGGCCGGCGACGTCGTCGGACTTCACCGTCAGCATTTCCTGCAGCGTATAGGCCGCGCCGTAAGCTTCGAGCGCCCACACTTCCATTTCGCCGAAGCGCTGGCCGCCGAACTGCGCCTTGCCGCCCAGCGGCTGCTGGGTGACGAGCGAGTACGGGCCAATCGAGCGCGCGTGGATCTTATCGTCCACCAGGTGGTGCAGCTTCAGCATATAGATGTAGCCCACCGTGACAGGGCGCTTGAACGCCTCGCCGGTCTGGCCGTCATGCAGAATGACCTGCCCGGTTTCCGCGAAACCCGCCTCCTTCAGCATCGAGCGGATATCGCTATCCTTGGCGCCGTCGAACACCGGCGTTGCGATCGGCACGCCCTTGGAGATGTTCTGCGCCAGCTCAACCAATTCTTCGGTCGTTTTCGGAAGCTCTTCCTTGTCGCCGTAAACGTCCTTCAGCTTCTTCTCGAGCGGACGCTTGTCGCCGTCGCGCTCAAACGCTTCGAGCGCGTCGCGCACTTGCCGGCCCAGGCCCGCGCAGGCCCAGCCAAGGTGCGTTTCCAGAATCTGGCCGACGTTCATGCGCGAAGGCACGCCCAGCGGATTGAGCACGATATCGACATGCGTGCCGTCCGCGAGGAACGGCATGTCCTCGATCGGCACGATCTGCGAGATGACGCCCTTGTTGCCGTGACGACCGGCCATCTTGTCGCCCGGCTGCAGCTTGCGCTTCACCGCGACGAACACTTTGACCACCTTCATCACGCCCGGCGGCAGCTCATCGCCGCGCTGCAGCTTCTCGACCTTATCGTGGAAGCGCGCTTCCAGACGCTTCTTGGCGTCGTCGTATTGCTTCTTCAGCGCTTCCATTTCGGTCATCACGGCTTCGTCTTCGACGCCGATCTGCCACCATTGGCCCTTGGAGAGCTGATCCAGGCTTTCCTGGTTGATCTCGCCCTTCTTGAAGCCTTTCGGACCGGTCGTCGCCGATTTGCCGATCAGGATTTCCTGCAAGCGGCCGAAGATGTTGCGCTCAAGGATCGAGAGTTCGTCCTCGCGGTCCTTGGAGAGCCGTTCGATCTCTTCGCGCTCGATCTGCAGCGCGCGTTGATCCTTCTCCACGCCGTGGCGGTTGAACACGCGCACTTCAACGATCGTGCCATTGACGCCCGGAGGCAAGCGCAACGAGGTGTCGCGCACGTCGGAGGCCTTCTCGCCGAAGATGGCGCGCAGCAGCTTTTCTTCCGGCGTCATCGGGCTCTCGCCCTTCGGCGTCACCTTGCCGACGAGAATATCGCCCGCTTCGACTTCGGCCCCGATGGCGACGATGCCGGCTTCGTCCAGATTGCGCAGCGCTTCTTCGCCGACATTGGGAATGTCGCGCGTGATTTCTTCCGGGCCCAGCTTGGTGTCGCGGGCGGCGACTTCGAATTCTTCGATGTGGATCGAGGTGAACACATCGTCCTTCACGATGCGCTCGCTGATCAGGATCGAGTCTTCAAAGTTGTAGCCGTTCCACGGCATGAACGCGACGAGCACGTTGCGGCCGAGCGCCAGTTCGCCAAGCTCCGTCGAGGGGCCGTCGGCGATGATGTCCTCAGCCTTCACCACATCGCCGACCTTCACGATCGGGCGCTGCGTGATGCAGGTGTTCTGGTTCGAGCGCTGGAATTTGAGCAAGCGATAAATATCGACGCCCGGCTTGGTCGGGTCGCGCTCCTCAGTCGCGCGCACGACGATACGCTGGCTGTCCACCTGCTCGACGATGCCGGTGCGGCGCGCGGTGATGGCCGCGCCGGAATCGCGCGCCACCGTGCCTTCCATGCCGGTGCCGACGATCGGCGCATCCGCCCGCAGCAGCGGCACGGCCTGGCGTTGCATGTTCGAGCCCATCAGCGCGCGGTTGGCGTCGTCGTTCTCCAGGAACGGAATCAGCGCCGCCGCCACCGAGACAACCTGCTTGGGCGAAACGTCCATCAGATCGATTTCTTCGCGCGGAATAAGCTGCGCTTCGCCGCTTTCGCGGGCCTGCACCAGATCTTCCGCCAGATGGCCTTTCGGATCGAGCTCCGCATTGGCCTGGGCGATCTTGTGCTTGGTCTCTTCCATCGCCGAGAGATAAACGATCTCGTCCGTCGGCTTGCCGTCCTTCACTTTGCGGTACGGGCTTTCGATGAAGCCGTATTTGTTCACGCGCGCATGCGTGGCCAGCGAGTTGATCAGGCCGATGTTCGGGCCTTCCGGCGTTTCGATCGGGCAGATGCGGCCATAGTGCGTCAAGTGCACGTCGCGCACTTCAAAGCCCGCGCGCTCGCGCGTGAGGCCGCCCGGGCCAAGCGCCGAGAGGCGGCGCTTGTGGGTGATCTCGGACAGCGGATTGGTTTGGTCCATGAACTGCGACAGCTGCGAGGAGCCGAAGAATTCACGCACCGCCGCCGCCGCCGGCTTTGCGTTGATCAGGTCATGCGGCATCACCGTCTCGATATCGACGGAGCTCATGCGTTCCTTGATCGCGCGCTCCATGCGCAGCAAGCCGATGCGATACTGATTTTCCATCAGCTCGCCGACTGAGCGCACGCGCCGGTTGCCCAGGTTGTCGATATCGTCGACTTCCCCGCGCCCATCGCGCAGATCCGCCAACGTGCGCAACACTTCGAGAATGTCGTCCAGGCGCAGGATGCGGATCGAATCATCCGTATCAAGGCCCAGGCGCATGTTCATCTTCACGCGGCCGACAGCGGAAAGATCATAGCGCTCCGGATCGGAGAACAGGCCGTTGAACAGCACTTCCGCGGTGTCAATCGTCGGCGGTTCGCCGGGGCGCATCACGCGGTAAATGTCGAACAACGCCTGCTCGCGGCTCTCGTTCTTGTCGAGCTTCAGCGTGTTGCGGATGTAGGGCCCGTTCGTCACCGGATCGATGTCGAGGATCGGCAGCTCGTCGATGCCCGCTTCGATCAGCGTCGCCAGCACGCTTTCGCTCAGCGCGTCGCCGGCTTCGGTGTAGATTTCGCCCGTTTCCGGATTGACGATGTCTTCGGCGATGAACCGGTCGAACAGGTCTTCGCTCGGCACCATGATGTCGGTGACGCCGTCTTCCACCAGCTTGTTGGCCAGGCGCGCGGCGATCTTCTTGCCCGCTTCCGCCACCACCTTGCCGGTCTTCGCATCGACCAGATCATAGTTCGGCTTCACGCCGCGCCAGCGTTCAGCGCGATATTTCGTGGTCCAGCCCGCGCGCGTGCGCTTGTAGATCGAGCTTTCGTAGAACGTGCTCAGAATCTGCTCGCTCGACATGCCGAGCGCGTAAAGCAGCGTTGTCGCCGGCAGCTTACGCTTACGGTCGATACGCACGAACATGATGTCCTTGGCGTCGAACTCGAAATCGAGCCACGAGCCGCGATACGGGATCACGCGCGCGGCGAAAAGCAGCTTGCCGGAAGCGTGGGTCTTGCCCTTGTCGTGATCGAAGAACACGCCCGGCGAGCGGTGCATCTGGGAAACGATGACGCGCTCGGTGCCGTTGACGACGAACGTGCCCTTATCCGTCATCAGCGGAATATCGCCGAGATAGACGTCTTGCTCTTTGATGTCCTTGACCGACTTCGCCTGCGTTTCCTCATCGGTTTCAAACACGATCAGGCGCAGCTTCACCTTCAGCGGCGCGGCGTAGGTCATGTCGCGCTGCTGGCATTCTTCGACGTCGAACTTCGGCTCCTCGAATTCGTAGGAAACGTATTCGAGCACGGCGCGATCGGAGAAATCGCGGATCGGGAACACCGATTTGAAAACCGCCTGCAGGCCCTCGTCGATGCGCTCGTAGGGGCGCTCGTCTTTCTGCAGGAATTGATCGTAGGAGCTCTTTTGCACCTCGATCAGGTTCGGCATGCGCCCGGCTTCCGGGATTTTGCCGAAGGATTTACGGATACGTTTCTTACCGGTGTAGGACAGAGTCATCTGTTCTTCCCATGTGCGCCCGTCACTGGTCGCGAACCTCCGGCCGTAAGGTCCGCCAGCTTGGGCAGCATGAGCCGCCTTATTCCGCCCTGGCCCCGCGCGACTGCAGGTCCGACCCGATCTCGAAGCGCCTCGGGCGGAGGGCGCTCCGGCGCGCCGATCGCGGCGCGCAACGGCGGACGCCCAGCCGTTCCCTTGGAACCGCCCGGCGTCCGCTCAATGTGTGCGAGTTACTTCAGATCGACCTTGGCGCCGGCCTTTTCAAGTTGAGCCTTGAACTTTTCGGCATCGGCCTTGTTCACGCCCTCCTTCACAGGCTTCGGCGCGCCTTCGACCAGATCCTTGGCTTCCTTGAGGCCCAGGCCGGTGATCGCGCGCACTTCCTTGATGACTTCGATCTTCTTGTCGCCGGCGGCGGCGAGCACGACCGTAAACTCGGTCTTCTCTTCGGCGGCGGCGGCGGGCGCAGCGGCGCCGCCAGCGGCGGCCACAGCCACCGGCGCGGCGGCGGAAACGCCCCACTTTTCTTCGAGCATCTTCGACAGCTCAGCCGCTTCGAGAACGGTCAGCGCCGAAAGGTCTTCAACGATTTTGTTGAGGTCTGCCATAATCTTGATTCCTGACGTTTTGTGTTCGGTTCAAATGCGAAATGCGGAAATGACGGTTAGGCGGCGTCCTTGGTCGCGTAAGCGTTGAGAACCCGCGCCAATTGCCCACCGGGCGCTGCCAGCACGCCGGCGATCTTGGTCGCGGGGGCTTGCACCAGGCCGATGATCTTGCCGCGCAGCTCGTCCAGCGAAGGCAGCGTGGCCAGAGCCTGCACGCCTTGCACGTCGAGCAGCTGATCGCCGAACAGGCCGCCGAGGATGGCGAACTGTTCCTTTTCCTTGGCGTACGCGACAGCGACCTTGGCGGCCGAAATCGGGTCAGCGGAATAGGCGATGGCCGTGGGGCCGGTGAACAGGTTGGCGGCGGACGCCTTGGGCGTGCCGTCGATCGCCAGCTTCACCAGCCGGTTCTTCACTACTTTGAGCGCCCCGCCTTCATTACGAAGGCGATTACGCAGCACCGTCATGTCCGCAACGGTCAGACCGGAATAGTGGCCGACAACCACCACACCAGCCCCGGCGAAGACGCCTTTCAGGCTCTCCACCGTTTCGGCCTTCTGAGCACGATCCATTGCGGTCTCCTCAGTTGGGCCCCCGGCCAATCCGGGCGCCCTGCGCACGCGGATCAGCCGGCCGGCGGAAAAACCCCCGAGCGGCGCGCGATCCACGCGCTGCCTGTCCCAGAGGCCGGCCTGCGGGAGCGGTCTTGACAGACCACCCCGGAAAACGTCAGCTTCTGTCTATTGCAGGGGCAGAAAGCCAAGGGCTTTCAAGCGATTAAGCCGCGCACATAGAGCCCTCTCGGGCTGCCCATGCACGTGGCGCCTGCAGTCTCGGACAGGATCGGCGGGGGGTTAACCCCACCGGATCGCGGCATATGCACGGTTTATTAGGCTCCCGCAAGGGGCCGACGCATAGATTCATGTGATTGGCAAGAGCCGCCCTCAGAGCGGCGCCCGCTAAGACACGCTCAGTCCAGCAACGCCGCAATTCCGATCAGCGTCGTGGTCCAAACCAAAGCGCAAAACATCATCGCGTGGATGAAGGGATGGCTGAGATAGTCAGCCAGAGAAAAATGGCGGTCCACCATTACCGCTAAACGCGCAACCGCGCGTCCAGTTCCAGAAAATCCTCGCGAATCCGCACCCTTCCAGGGAAATTTAGCGATATTCAATAAAGTTCCTTGCAGTAGGCATTGTTTTTCGATATTTTGTTATCGAAGATCAATTAGGGGCTATTCGATGTTTCGCTCTGCTCTGCTCTCCAGCGCCGTTCTCGCCCTCGCGTTCCTCGCAGCGCCAGGCGCAGCCCACGCCCAGGAGGTGGCCGCCGCCGTCCGCACCGGCGACGCCGCCGCGCTGGCCGCTCTCTCTGAAACCGCAAGCAGCCAGGAAGCACGCCTTGCCCGCGCCGCGCTGGCCGCGCTCCACCATCAGGACGCCGCCGCCATTCCTGACCTGCGCGCCGCCGCCCGCTCGCGCCGCCTTTCGGCTGAAACCCGGCTCAGCGCGTATCAGGCGCTGGGCAGCATCTATCTTCGCCAGGGCCGCTTCGCGGACGCCGCCGCCGCTTTGGCCGATGGGGCCGCGCTCGGCGTCACCCAGGAGCCCGAGCGCGCCCACACCTACGCCCAGGCGCAAGCCTTCGCCGCCGCGCTCGCGCACGAAGCGCCGATGCGCGCCCGCGTGCCGGCCGGCGGCGATCTTCCGCTCACGCGCGACATGGCCCAGCTCCTGCGCGCCGACGTGACCATCAACGGCGCCGCCCATTCGCAAGCCATTCTCGATACCGGCGCGGCCTACTCCACCATCATGCGTTCGGTGGCCGAGCAGCTGGGCCTGCGCTTCGTCGATTCCGACGTCACCGTCGGCAGCTCCTCCCATGAAAACGTGCCCGCGCAACTGGCCATCGCCGATACGCTCACTCTAGGCGGGGCGGAGTTTCACAACGTCGTCTTCATCGTGTTTCCCGATGAAGCGCTCACCTTCGCCGGCGGCGCATACCGCATCGAGGCCATTGTCGGCCTGCCGGTGCTGATCCAGTTGGGCCGGCTTGAGTTTGCGCTTGGCGCGAGCGGCGATCACCTGCACTACACGCGCGCGGGCGGCGCGCCCGGCCCAGCGCCGAACTTGCTGGTCGACGGCCTGCAGCCTGTCGCAGTGGTGCAAAGCGGCGACGCCACGTTGCGCATGCTGCTCGACACCGGCGCACAGAACAGCCAGCTCTCGCGCATCGTCGAACGCGATTATCCCGCCCTGCTCGAAGGCGCTGAAGAACGCGCCGCCACGATCGGCGGCGCCGGCGGCGTCCGCACCGATGCGCAAGCGCTTTCCATTCCGCGCTTGACGCTCAATGTCGCCGGCCGCGATGTCGCGCTCAGCAATGTGCGCCTGATGCGCGCGGGCCGCGCCATGGATCGACACGGCATTCTGGGCCAGGACGTGCTGCGCTCTGGCGGCGGTTACGTGCTCGATTTCCAAACCATGCGCTTTGAGCTGCTGGAGCGCGGCTGAGCCGCGCCAGCTCAAGGCGCGCAGAGCGAAACGCCGCGATATTCCTGCGCCTGCGCCACGCACGTTACGTCGAGCATCCAGGGTCCGCGCGTATAATCCATGCGCCCGGCCCAGACTTCGATGCGCGAAGCAAACAGCATCAGGTAGAGCCGCTGCGGCGCGTTCAGCAGCTCGGCGCCGCGGCCGATTTCCTCATGCGCCAGCTGATTATCGATGTACCAGCGCACGCCCTCCGGCGTCCATTCGAAGGCGTAAGTGTGAAAGTCGTCCGCCGCATCGAACGGCAGCGTCAGCCGCAGCGAGCGCGAACGCCCGGCGCGGTGATAGGTCAGCTCCACGTCGCGCGTATTGCGCCCGACAAACTCGACATCGATCTCCTGCCAGGTCTCGCGCCCGCCCGGGCGGGTGAAGGTGAAAAAGCCCACTCCCGTACCGGAACCGCGCGGCACCCGCATGCGCACTTCAAAATAGCCGTAGCGGAACATCTCCTGGGATTGCAGTTCGCCTGAAGCGAGCGGCTTTTCCGCGCCCGGCTCATTCGGGCTCATTAGGATGCGCAGACCGTTGGGGCCGGGATGCAGCGCGCTCGCGCGCCAATCGTTCTCGGACCATTCGCCATTGTGCCAGCCGTCGGAAACGATCCAGCGTTCTGGATCGATGCTGCGGAAGCGCTCGATAAAGCGCACATAATCGGGCAGCACCTCCTCTTGCGGTTCGGGCTCGGCCGGCGGCGGCGCCGGCGCAGGGCGCACCAGCGCCACCCCCGCCGCCAGCATCAGCCCCCCGGGCGCCGCAACGCTCAGCGCCCCCGCCGCCAGCGCCAGGCTTGTGAGGCCCGTCGCGACGCCCCGCCGCGCCACGCCGAGATCGCGCCGCGCACCGTCCCAAACCGGGCGCGCATCCGCTGCGAAAGCATGCCAGCTGGCGCGCAGCCACGCAGCGCCCTGCGCCAGCAAGCGCCGTCCCGACTTCGCGCCGGCGGCGAATTTTCCGCCCAGCGCCCGCAGGGCCGCGCCATCAGCCGCGCGCAAGGCGGCGAATTCATCGTCAACGCGGGGGCGCGCGGGTTTCAGCATGGCCAACCCGGCGCCCACGCAAATCTCGCGCCGCTAGCCAACGCCCGCGCGCGCCCCCATAAGTGAGCCCGCTCAGGAGATCATGCATGACAGCGCTTCAAGACATCCCCCTTACCCGCATTGATGGCTCGCCCGATACGCTGGGCGCCCATAAGGGCAAGGTGCTGCTGATCGTGAACGTCGCCTCCAAATGCGGGCTGACGCCGCAATATGCCGGGCTTGAGAAGCTGTTCGAGGATAAGCGCGCGCAGGGCCTCGAAGTGCTGGGCTTCCCGGCCAACAATTTCAAAGGCCAAGAGCCCGGAACCGACGCCGAGATCGCCGATTTCTGCACCACCACGTTCAACGTGCAATTTCCGATGTATTCCAAGATCTCGGTCGTCGGCGCCGATCAGCATCCGCTCTACGCCGCGCTCACCAAGGCGCAGCCCGCCGCCACCGGCGAAGGCCCGATGCGCGAGCGCCTGCAGGGCTTCAAGATCGAAACCAACGCAGCGCCGGACGTGCTCTGGAATTTCGAGAAGTTCGTCATCGGCCGCAACGGCGCGGTGGTCGCCCGTTTCTCTCCCGATGTCGGCGCCGACGATCCGCGCCTTGTCAGCGTGATCGAAGCCGAACTCGCAAAACCGGCGTGAGCGCCGCGCCGATCCAGCTCCACGCGCGCGATTGGGAAGCCGGCTTTGTCGCGCCCGGCTTTCCCATTCCGCCCATCGGCAAGCTGCTCGGCGCGCGCTTGGAATCGCACGATCCCGCCGCGGGCGTGCTGCGCGTCTCCTATGAAACGCGCGCCGAATACGCCAATCCGGCCGGCGCGGTGATGGGCGGCATCGTCGCCTCGTTTCTCGACGATACAATGGGCCCCCTCATCGTGGCCGCCACCGGCGCGGAGAAATTCCCGGTCACGCTCGATCTGCACACTACTTATTTCAAGCCTGTGCCGATCGGCCCGCGCGCGATGGTGGAGGCGCGCGTCGATCGCATCGGCGCTTCGGCGGCGTTCACCAGCGCCGAAATCCGCGACGCCAGCGGCGCGCTCCTGGCTCGCGCCATCCAAACCGCCCTCCTCCGCCCCGCCAGCTGAGCCGCTAACCGCCGCGTGCCCCAGGTCACATCGCCTGGCGCTGGCGCGGGGTAGCTTCTGTTCATCGAAGCGATGGCGCTTCGAGAAGAGGAGCACCCGAGATGACCAAGTTTTACGCCCTGATCGCCGCCTGCGCCGTGTTCGCCCCGATGGCCTTCGCCACGCTGAACCAAGCCGCGCAAATCGTCGCCTGATCGGCCCCGCC
>JAEUMU010000236.1 GCA_016791325.1 Hyphomonadaceae bacterium | reverse complement strand
CGAAATACAAGGTCTCTCTCATGGTCTTTCTCGTTTCCGCGTGCGAACCGCCGCGCGCGAAGGGAGCGGCTTATGATCGCGCTATTTGTTCAAGTCAAGGCGAAATCGGCGCCGTTTCATTCCGCCAAAGCGCGCGAGCGCGCTTGATCGGCGCGCGCAACGCGCGATGATCGCGCCAAGGAGAGCCCCGCCATGGAGCACAACACCGAGGCTTGGTCCTTCGGCCGCGCGTTGCGGGGCTATGCGTGGCGCACTGGGCAAGCGCGCGCCAGCGTGCTGATTACGCATGGTTTCGCCGAATACGCCGAACGCTACGCCGCGCGCTATCATCAGCTCGCGCCCAAGCTGAACGCGCGCGGCTTTGACGTCTATGGCTGGGACATGCGCGGGCACGGGCGCTCGCCCGGCGCGCGCGGCGTCACTGATCTGCGCGCCGCACTGGATGATCTTGGCGCGGCGCGGCGCGCACTCGCCGCGCAAGGCAAGCCGCTTTTTCTGTTCGGCCACTCGCTGGGCGGGCTCGTCACCGCGGCCAGCGTTGCTGGCGACGATGCGGGCGTCGCCGGCGTCATTCTCAGCGCGCCTGCGCTGCTCATCAACGCGCCAGCGCATCTGCGCGCAATCGCTGGCCTGGTAAGCGTGATCGCCCCCGGCGCGCGCTTGGCGCCGCCGCTCGATACGGCCGGGCTGTCGCGCATCCGCGAAGAGATTGCTGCGTATCAGAACGATCCGATGGTCAGCGATCCGCGCGTGCCCGCCCGCACAGGCGCCACCGCCATCGCCGTTTCCGAAGCGGCGTGGGCGCGCTATCCGGCGTGGCGCACGCCGGTTCTGGTGCTGCACGGCCTGAAGGATACCGCCACCGATCCGCAAGGCTCGCGGCGCTTCATCGCCGCGATCGCCGCCGCCGATAAGCAACTGGAGCTGTTCGCCGAAGGCCGCCACGAATTGCTCAACGATCTCGACCGCGACGAGGCGCTGGCAAAGATCATCGCCTGGCTGGACCAGCGCGCGCGATAGAAACTTTCCGCGCGCCGCACTGCTGGAGTGACGCCCGCCGCTAGCACGCCGCGCTTGGCTGTGACCGCAGTCACGCCCCGAACCCGCCGGATTGGCCAAACAAGGCCCGCAGCAACGGAACCCCCCGCATCTCCCTGGCGTTCGAGCGGGAGCGGGTTGCCTCAACCACATCAGTTTCAGGAGACGAACGTGAGCGAAGACCCAGTTCGTGGCGCGTCGAAAATTCGGTCCACACACAAGGGCGGCGGCGGCGGAAAATGGCTAATCGCGGCCGCAGCGGCGGCGCTGCTGATCGGCGGCGGCTATTATGTGTGGCAGAACATGGCCCCCGCGCAGAACAATGCGCAATTGGCCTACACCGACACGTATGCCGATGATTACCCACGCGCTGCGCCGCTGGCGCCAGGCGCGGCGACGACAGCCGAGAGCGCAGACATCGAGGCCGATCCCGCAAGTGCAACATCCGCCCCCGCCAGCGCACAACCACGCGCGGCCACGCCTGCGCGCCGCACACCGGCGCCGAGCACCGCTGCCGTGCCGGAGCAAACCATCGGCGTCACGCCGGCAAGCGTTGAAGCGCAGAACGATGATGAGATCATCGTGCCCGCGCCTCGCCGTCCGATTTGGGCTTCCACGCCAACCCCGCGGCGGCTCTCGGCCTTCTATCCCGCAAACCAACTAGAGCGCGGCCGTGAAGGCGAAGCACGCCTGAGCTGCATGGTGGAGAATGGCGGCACGCTGGATTGCGAACGCGTCGAGGAAACGCCAGGGTTCGGCAACGCCGCGCTGCGCGTCGCCCGGGCCTTCCGACATGCGCCCACTTTGGCGGATGGCAGCAACGCCGCCGGCACGCCGGTGAATCTGCGCGTCGTTTTCCGCATCGCGGAAGAACCCGCGCACCGCAGCGCGCGCCTGCGCGGGTAAGGCTAGGAAACGCCGGCAAGATCGGCCGCGCGGCGCCAGCTGCGCGGCCTTTTTGCGTCGCACCAAAGCGCCGCGCCCGCCCCGCCGGGGCGCTTGACCGCGTGTTTCATCGGGTGCTGAGTTCGGGACGAACTGTGCGGCAGCGCCTCAATTGGACTGCGGCATCGCGTAAACGGGTCAAAGGGGCTAGCCGATGAACACAACCACGCACGAAATCGCGCCCGACATTTTCCGCTTCTCGACCTTCGTGCCGGAGGTGACGCCGCAGGGCTTCACGTTCAACCAATTCCTCATTCGCGCCGAGGAGCCGATGCTGTTTCATTGCGGGCCGCGGGCGATGTTTCCGTTGGTCTGCGAAGCGGCGCAGCGCCTGATTGCGCTCGATAAACTGCGCTGGATCAGTTTCGGCCATGTGGAAGCCGATGAGTGCGGATCGATGAATCAGTGGCTGGCGGCGGCCCCGCGTGCGCAAGTGGCGCATGGGCAGATTGCTTGCGATGTCTCGCTCAACGATCTCGCCGACCGCCCGCCCCGCGCGCTGGCCGATGAGGAGCTAATTGATCTTGGCGGAAAGCGCGTGCGGTTTCTGTTTACGCCGCACGTGCCTCATGGCTGGGAGGCGGGCGTCTTTCTGGAAGAGCATTCCGGCACGCTGCTCTGCGGCGACCTGTTCACTCACACCGGGAACGGGCCGGCGCTGATCGAGGACGACGTGGTAGGGCCGGCGCTTGCCGCCGAGCGGATGTTTCACGCGATGTCGATGGCGCCGAACACCAACGCCACGCTCGAGCGCCTGGCCGCGCTGCAGCCGCGCACCTTGGCCCTCATGCACGGTTCATCGTTCAGCGGCGACGGCGCGAAGGCGCTGAAAGAACTTGCGGCCGGGCTCGCGCCGAACGCGTGAGCCCCGGTCCTAGCGCCCGAATTTCTGAAACTTGATCCGGCTCGGGATGATCTCGCTGACGCCGAGGCGGCGCATTTTGTCGGCCTCGTAACTATCGAAATCGCCTTCAAACCATTCGACGTGGCTATCGCCTTCAAACGCCAGAATGTGTGTGGCCAGACGGTTCAGAAACCAGCGATCGTGGCTGATCACCACGGCGCAGCCGGCGAAATCCTCCAGCGCCGCCTCCAGCGATTGCAGCGTTTCAACGTCGAGATCGTTGGTAGGCTCGTCGAGCAGCAGGACGTTGGCCCCGGTGAGCAGCGTTTTGGCCAGATGCACGCGATTGCGCTCACCGCCTGAAAGCTGGCCGACCTTCTTTTGCTGATCGGCGCCTTTGAAATTGAAGCTCGACACATAAGCGCGCGATGGAATTTCGCGATTGCCGACGACCAGGACATCGAGCCCGCCGGAAATCTCCTCCCAGATCGACTTGTTGGGATCGAGCGCATCGCGGGATTGATCGACATAGCCGAGCTTGACGCTATCGCCGATGGTGATGGCGCCGGCGTCCGGCTTTTCCTGGCCGGTAATCATGCGGAAAAGCGTGGACTTGCCGGCGCCGTTCGGCCCGATAATGCCGACGATGCCGCCCGGCGGCAGCTTGAACGTGAGGCCGTCGATCAAGAGCTTATCGCCGAAGCCCTTCTTCAGCGCCTCGAATTGAATCACATTCTGGCCCAGGCGCGGCCCAGGCGGGATTTGGATGGTGGCGAACGTCTGCTTTTCGCGCTCGGCCTCGGCCGCCATTTCCTCATAGCGCGCCAGGCGCGCTTTCGATTTGGCTTGCCGCGCCTTGGGCGATTGGCGCACCCATTCGAGCTCCCGCGCCAGCGCCTTCTTGCGCTCTGCGCTTTCGCTCTGCTCCTGCTCCGCGCGCTTGGCCTTTTGCTCAAGCCAGGCCGAATAATTGCCTTCGTAAGGATTGCCGCGGCCGCGATCGAGTTCGAGCGTCCATTTTGTCACTTGATCGAGAAAGTAGCGATCGTGGGTGACCAGGATCACGCAGCCCGGGAATTGTTCGAGGTGATGCTGCAGCCAAGCCACGCTTTCAGCGTCGAGGTGGTTGGTGGGTTCGTCCAGCAGCAGCATGTCGGGCTTGGAGAGCAGCAGCCGGCAGAGCGCCACGCGGCGGCGTTCCCCGCCGGAGAGCTTCTCCACGCCGCTATCGTCCGGCGGGCAGCGCAGCGCATCCATCGCCATGTCGATCTTTGAATCGATATCCCAAGCGTCCGCGGCGTCGATCTGCTCCTGCAGCTTCGTCATCTCTTCCATCAGTTCGTCGGTGTAGTTTTCGCCCACCTCCATGCTGACTTCGTTGAAGCGGGTTACGAGCTTCTTCTCCGCGCACCAGCTTTCGACATTCTCGCGCACGGTGAGCGCGGGATCGAGCTGGGGTTCCTGCTCCAGATAGCCCATCTTGGTGCCGGCCATCGCGAAGGCGTCGCCGGTGAAATCCCTGTCCAGCCCGGCCATGATCTTCAGCAGCGTGGATTTGCCGGAGCCGTTGACGCCGACAACCCCGATCTTGGCGTCCGGGAAGAACGACAGCCAGATGTTCTCAAACACCTTCTTGCCGCCCGGATAGGCCTTGGTGAGCCCCTGCATCGTGAAAATGTATTGCGCCGGTTGGGCCGCCATGGGTCGCGTTCCTGCTGAAGTGGGAGCGCGGGATATAGCCACGCCGCCGCCCCGCGTCGAGGCCGCTTGACGGCGCCCGACGCCGTCGGACAAATCAGGCGTGCCCGCTTGCGTCCGCCATTTTTGGCTTCGGCTGCTCGCCGTCACGGCGTTGCTCTATACGCTCATGGCCGGGGCGGCGGAGCTTCTGCACAGCTATCGCGGCGAAGCGGGCCTGATCATCGCCGCCCTGGTGCTGGCGGCGGCGTTGACGGCCGATCGTTTGCTCTTTTCCGGCGCTTTTTTGCGGTCGCTGCGTGAACTCGGGCTGCACGCGCCGGCGTGCCGCGGGTTGCTGGCCGCCGCCGTCATCTCCGCGGCGCTGATCGCTAGCCTGCCGCTGGCGGCGCGCGCCAGCGGCGCAACGCTCAGCCTGCGCGCCGATTGGCTTTGGCTGATCCCGGGATTGCTTGCTCAGGCGGGTCTGGCGGAGGAACTCGTGTTTCGCGGCTTCGTGTTTGGCCGCATTCGCGCCACGCGCGCGTTCTGGCGGGCGGTGTTGCTCTCGATCGGCCCCTTCGCGCTCGTGCATATGGCGTTGTTCTTCTCCATGCCGCCGGCGATCGCGGCCGCCTCGTTGATGCTTTCAATCGTCACGTGCGCGCCTCTGGCGCAGCTTTACGAACTGGGCGGCCGCACGATCTGGCCCGCCGCGCTTGTTCACGCGACCGTGCAGGGCGCCATCAAGCTGGTCGACATTGAAGGCGGCCAGCTGCTGCCGCTGATCTGGATCGGCGCGTGCGCGATCCTGCCTTGGGCTGCGTTCCTGTGGCGGCGAGCGGAACCTTAGCGGCGCCCGCGCTGTTCTCACGCCACAAAGTTCACCCCGATGAGGAGCGTATCATGGCCGTGACGCACGCCGAATCCCGCAAAGCCAAGGCAACCGCCAAATCAGCACAGGACGCCATTGCCTTGCTCAAGAATGATCATCGCGAAGTGGAAGGCTGGTTTGAAGAGTTCGAGAACACCAACAGCGGGCCAAAGAAGCAAAAGCTCGCCAACCAGATCTGCCTGGCGCTGCGCGTGCATACCCAAATCGAGGAAGAGATTTTCTACCCCGCTTGCCGTGAGGCCGGCATTGATGACGACATGATGGACGAAGCCGATGTCGAGCATGCCAGCGCCGAAAAGCTGATCGCAGAGATCGAATCCGGCAAGCCCGGCGACGACCACTGGGACGCCAAGGTCAAAGTGCTCTCCGAGATGATCAAGCATCACGTCAAAGAAGAAGAACAGCGCGACGGCATGTTCGCCAAAGCCAAGAAGGCCGATCTCGATCTCGAAGAACTCGGCGCGCAAATGGCGCAGCGCAAAGCGGCGCTAATGAAGCGTAAGGGCGGCTAGCCCGCTCTTACGCGGGCCGCCTCGGCTCGTTCGCGGCAAATCGTCTCCTGCACGCCGGGGCGGGTCCAGCCGACAGTTGCGCCGCGCGAGCGGAACGCAGCGCCCCCGCCTGAATAGCGATAGCCCGGACCGCTCGCGCTGGCTGGCAGGGTGAGCGTGGTGTAGCCCTCCTCGGCGATGGTCGCGAGATCGGGATTGCGGCTGAACGTGACGGTAAGGTCAGACCCGTCCTCGCACTCAAATTGCAGCGTCGTGGGTCCGGAATACGGCGTCGGGCACGGCGTTCGGCATGCGCCAAGCGCGGCGAGTGCAATCAGGGCGATGGCGAAGCGCATGCGAATCTCCTAGGGCGGCCAAGCGCTTTCTAGTGCAACTTGGCCCGGTTGCGAAACCTCCAGGCGCTTTGGCTTGCCCCGTGCGCGCGGCGCGCCCTACCATTCGCCTTCAGGGGGAACGCATGTCCAACGGTTATGTCCTTGCCGCCGCCGCCGATAGCGCCGCCGCGCGCGAGGTTGGCGAGGGGTTCGGGCTGGACGTCATCGACGCCGCCGCCCTGGGTGATCGCGAGGCCGTGGCTGCAGCGGTGGCGGGGGCGGCCAATGTCGGGCTGGTGATCAGCGAACGCGCGGCCGACGATGCCGGCTTCGTGGCGCTGCTGCATCTGCTGG
>JAEUMU010000189.1 GCA_016791325.1 Hyphomonadaceae bacterium | reverse complement strand
CGCCTCAGGCTGCTTGCGCGCACCGGCGACGATCAGCGAATTTTGCTTGTACTCGATCGAGAGATCGTCCTCGCTGAAACCGGCCACGGCCAGTTCGATCCGGAACGCGTCTTCGCTGGTTTGTTCGATATTGAAAGGCGGGTAGCCAGGCGCAGCGTCCAAGCGCGCAGCCTGATCCATGAGGTTCGCGATCCGGTCAAAGCCGACCAGCGTGCGATAAAGTGGGTTGAGTTCGTTCGACGCCATGATTGTCCTCCTTAAGCGACATTCACGCCCCCTTTTGGGAGCTGATCTGGGCGGGCGCCTTCCTGCCCCCGAAGGCGGCGGTTTGGCGTCCGATGCGGCCTCTGCCGAGCGCCGCAGAAGTCAAATGGGAAGACCTGGAGCCGGTTCAAGCCCGCCGTTTTGACAAAATTAGCCCTCTAGCTTTACCCGCTTGGCCATGGCGCTGCTCACCCGTCGCAACACGCTCGCCGCCTTCGCGGGCGTTCTGGCCGGCTGCGGCGGCGGCGAGCGGCGCGACGCGCCGCCGACCGGTTCGCTGGCCTGGGCCATCGCTGGCCCGTGGCGGCTGGAGCCGGAACGCGATCGTTGGCGCCACCCGCTGCAGACCCTGCAGTTCTGGGGCCTCCAAGGCGACATGACGGTGCTGGAGCTGTTGCCGGGGCGCGGTTGGTACACCGCCATTCTGGCGCCCTACCTCGCCGCCAACGGCGGACGCCTGATCGCCGCCAGCTTTGATCCCCGCACGCGTTCGGTGTCCCAGCGCGAGGTGCTGGCGGACTGGGAATTGCGCTTCATGCACAATCAGGAACTGTTCGGCGCGCCTGAGCGCGTGTCCATCAACGCGCCAGCGCTGGCCGCGCCCGGCAGTGTCGACCTCGCCATCCTCGCCAACAATGTGCACACACTGATGGCCGAGGGCGCGGCCGAGCACGTGTTTCGCGCCGTGCTTGCGGCGCTGAAGCCAGGCGGGGTGTTCGGCGTCGAGCAGCACAGGGCCGCTTCGACCGGGCTGCAGGATCCCCTGGCCGGAACGGGCTATGTGCAGGAAGCCTACGTCAAGACATTGGCGCAGGAGGCGGGGTTCGATTTTGTCGCCGCCAGCGATGTCAACGCCAACCCGCGTGACCGGCGCGACCATCCGTTCGGTGTCTGGACCCTGCCGCCGACGCTGCGCACCTCGCCCCTCGGCCAGCCTGACGACCCGACCTTCGATTCCGCGCCGTTCGAGAGCATCGGCGAGAGCGACCGCATGACGCTACGGTTCCGCAAGCCCGCTGGCGCGCGGGCGCCCATCGCCCCCTCGGAATCGCAACGCTGACGCCTCCGTCACTCTTGCGGCGGCGCCTGCGGTGGTGTGTAAGTGGCGGATAATCAGCTCCCCGGAGGACGCCCCATGACCTACGACGAAATCCTCAATCGCTTCTCCAGCGCCGGCGTCACGGTGCCCGGCAAGAAGGTGAAGTTTGACTTCGGCGACGCCGGCAAAATCTTTCTCGACGGCGGCGCGGGCAAAGTCTCCGCGGATGACGCCGCCGCCGACACCACGATCAAGGTTAAGCTCGAGGACTTCGT
This sequence comes from Hyphomonadaceae bacterium, assembly GCA_016791325.1. Lineage (GTDB taxonomy): Bacteria > Pseudomonadota > Alphaproteobacteria > Caulobacterales > Aquidulcibacteraceae > Vitreimonas. The sequence goes on along the minus strand of JAEUMU010000189.1, from coordinate 1,971 downwards.
CGATATGGCGCAAGGCAAGCTCGATCCCACTTCCGCTTTCATGCAAGGCAAGCTCCGCGTCGAAGGCGACATGGGCGTGGCCATGCAGCTGCAAAGCGTGATGGCGAAGCTGCGGGGCTAAGGGCTCTCGACGCCGATGGCTTTTGTCCGCGTTCCTGGCAATGACGTGCCGGACGGCGCGGAGGAGCATTGGCTTGAAGGCCGTGGCGGCGTGAAGGTGCGGGTGATGACCGCGCCTTCCACCGCCGGGCCGCCGCGCGGTTCGGTGATCGTTGCGCCTGGCCGCACCGAGTTCATCGAGAAATATTTCGAGGTCACGCGCGAACTGCAGCGGCGCGGCTTCGCCGTGTTCTGCATTGATTGGCGCGGGCAGGGGCTTTCCGGGCGCGAAGTGGAAAACGCGCTCAAGGGCCATCTCGCCAGCTTCGACGATCCGGTGAACGATCTTTCGACGGCGCTGAAGCTGCTGGCGGCGAAGCTGCCGCGTCCGCACATTGGCCTCGCCCACTCGATGGGCGGCGCCATTCTGCTGCGCGCGCTGCAGACGCGCCGCATCGAACTCGACGCCGCCGCCTTCACCGCGCCGATGTGGGGCCTGCCCAATCTGGGTCCGATGGCGAAATCCTACGTGCGCTTCATGGCGTCGCTGGGCGCGGGCGGTAATTTCGCGCCCAGCGTCGAGCGGCGCTGGAAGCGCGAGAATTTCAAGCGCAACCCGGTCACGCACGATAAGGAGCGCCACGCCCGCTGCCAGGGCCTGGTGGCGGAAGAGCCGCGCCTGGCGCTCGCCGGGCCAACGGTGGGCTGGGTGGCGGCTGCCTCCGATGCGCTTGAAGGCTTCGCTCAGCCTTCGGCCTTCGCGCACCTGCGCTTCCCCATGCTGGTGGCGACCGCAGGCCAGGAGCAGCTTGTGGACAACGAGGCGCTTCGCAGCGTCGCCGCCCAGTTGCCCAATGCCACGCAAATCAACATCGCCGGCGCCAAGCACGAGATCCTGATGGAGCGCGATGAGTTTCGCGCACAATTTTGGGCCGCGTTCGACGAACTTACGCAAACGGTTGCGCCGCAGACGGTATAAGCTTGATCACGGAGATGCGCGATGGCTGGTGAGCTTGTTCTGGTCACGGGCGGCTCGGGCTTCATCGGCGCCCACTGCATCCTGCAACTTCTTGGGCGCGGCTATCGCGTGCGCACCAGCGTGCGCTCATTGGCGCGCGAAGCAGAGGTGCGCGCCATGTTGAAACGCGGCGGCGCCGCATCCGATGCCGCGTTGGAGTTTGTCGCCGCCGATCTCACCGCCGACGCGGGTTGGGCCGAGGCGACGGCGGGCTGCGCTTACGTTCTGCACGTGGCTTCGCCCTTTCCCCCAGCCATTCCCCAGCACGAGGATGAGTTGATCATTCCCGCGCGCGACGGCGCTTTGCGCCTGCTGCGCGCGGCTCGCGATGCGGGCGTCAAGCGCGTGGTGCTCACATCGTCGTTCGCCGCCATCGGCTACGGGCAAAACGCACAACGCCGCCCGTTCACGGAAGAAGACTGGACCGATCCCGCCGGCGATGACGTGCGCGCGTATGTGAAGTCGAAAACTTTGGCCGAGCGCGCGGCATGGGACTTCATCACCGCTGAAGGTGGGGCGCTGGAGCTCTCGGTGGTGAACCCTGTGGGCGTGTTCGGACCGGTGCTTGGGCCGGACTATTCTACTTCCATTCTGGTTGTGCAGCGCCTGATGGACGGCGCCATGCCAGGCTGCCCGCGCCTCTATTTTGGCTGCGTCGATGTGCGCGACGTCGCCGATCTGCATTTACGCTGCATGCTCGATCCCGCCGCCAAGGGGGAGCGCTTCCTCGCGGTGGCGGGGGAGTTCCTTTCCATCGTGCAGATCGCGCGCATCCTGAAGCGGCGGATGGGCGCGGCCGCAAAGCGCGTGCCGACGATGGACATTCCGGATTTTCTGGTGCGCATGGCGGCGGC
>JAEUMU010000178.1 GCA_016791325.1 Hyphomonadaceae bacterium | reverse complement strand
CTTGGCTGGGGCCGCTGCTGGTGGAGCGTTTCACCAGCATGTATCAAAGCCAGCGCGCGGGCTTTGCCGCGATTGGGCTGTTGCTGCTGGCGGGGCTGGCGTTGCTGGCTTTTGTGAAGGCGCCGCAGCGCCAAGCTTAGGCGGCGCGAAGCTTCTTTTCGACCATGCGGCGCAGGCTATGAGCCACCGCCTCGCGCTCCTGCGTCATTGCGTGCGGCAGATGCACAAGCTGGTGCAGCGCGGCGACGTGCGTGCGCACGACTTCGGGATCGAGGCGCTCGGTGGCCCCCTGGGCCTGCAGGTAACGGCCCATTTCCTTCGCCGCCAAAGCGAGGTTGGCGTCGCCGATCTGTTCGGCGACATCGGTAAGCGCCTGCACGGCGCGATAAACTTCGCGCGCCATTCTTGCATCGCCGATTGTGAGCTTGGCGGCCGCGTGTTCCAGCGCGGCGACGCGGGCGCGGGCCAGTTGGGCCTTCACGTCATCCTCGTCGGCGGCGTCGGCGGCGTCGGGGCTAGCATCGTCCAGGCGACGCAACGGGCCGAGATAATTGAGATCGGGCCGCCGCCGCCGCCGGCAGGGGCCGACATAGGTGGCGGTGACGATGAAGGGTTGCGGATTGAGCATCACCGTGCGCACGCGCTGCTGCAGCGCGACGGCGGAGATGGGTTTGCGCAGGTAGCCGTCAATACCGGCCAGGCGGGCGCGCTCGACATCCGCTTGCGCACCGCGGGCGGTGAGCATGAACATGGCGACGGCGCGGTTGGGCGCGTCATCGCTGCTGCGGACGCGCTTGGCGAAATCGAGCCCAGTGTGGGCGCCTTCGATCCATTCCAGCAGCACGATGTTGGGGTTGTTCTTGGCCAGCGCCTCCCAGGCTTCGACCGTGTTGGCCGCGCCGATGGCGCGCGCAAACCCCATCGAACGCAGCAGATCTAGCGTGATGCCGCGTTCGTAGTGGTTTTCATCGAGTACGAGCGCAGTGAGCCCGGACGGATCGAAATCGCCCCCCTGCATATCGCGCACCTGCTCCCAAGAACCCAGGCGCGCACTCTAAGGCGCATTAATTAGAATTCGTTGAAAGCAGGCGTTAGCACGCGGTTAAAATGCGCTGGGAAGATGACTAACGCCCGTTAGCTTTGCGGCGGCGCTTCTTCGATTTCGCCGATGACGCTGATCTTCTGCCAGATTTTGCGTGCGAGGCCAGTGGTGAGGTTTTCGATTTCAGTCACCGCTTCGATGACGACCGGATCGCGCATGCGATCGGCGTGCAGCGCCGCCAATTTTCCGATCAACGCCAGCATCTCGGCGCAATAATCCAGATAGCGGGTGAGTTCAAATTTGCTCATGCGCCGCGGCGGGGCGCGTTCCTGCAGCAGGGCGGTGGGATCCTTGGTGAGCTGGTGCATATCGATGACGTGGGCCATGGAGCGCAAGCCATGCAAGGCGTCCAGCGCGCGCCTGCGTTTGATGCGCTCCTCCAGGGTCAGCAGAAACCAGGCCGCGCCGCCGAAAAGGATGAGCAGGTTCACCGCCGCTTCTAGGCTTTGCAGGAGGCCGATATTGGCTTCCGCATCCTCCAAGTGCAGGAATTCGGCTGCAGCGAACTGCGCGACGACGCCCAGCACGATGATGAGCCCGACGCTGGCGCGCAGCGGCCAGTTGGGCGCAGCCAGCCGCGCCGCCGAAGCGATCGAGGCGCGGGCGGTTTCCGTCAGCTCGACGCAGAGGCGTGAAAGGCCGGCTTGGGGGAAGCGCGCGTCGATGCGTGCGTGCAGGCGCTGCAGCGTTTGCAGCAGCCGATCGGGGTCAAGCGCCTTGTACTGGCTCACGGCAAGCTCAGATTGCTGGCGCGCTGGACGGTGCGTTCGCTGAAGCTTTGCCCCAGCGCCGAGCCGCGCATGTCGATCACGGTTTCAGCGGCGTAGCGGCGCCCGTTCGGCGCGAGGTCGCAGCGGATGGCGATGTTGAGCGTGTCAATGCGCGTCAGCGGCATTGGGCTGAAGGGCGCGGGCGCGAACATGCGTACGGCGGTGATGTCGGGATCGGCTTTGAGCAGCGTCACCTCGCCGCGCAGGCGATCGGCGAAACGCCGCGCCTGGCCGCCGCGTAAGCTTTCCGCCGTGGGCTGGAAGGCGAAGGTGGCGGCGGCGGCGTCCTCCCGCACCAGGCGCAAGCCGGAGATGCGCCCCATGCCTTCGCCCGCGCACCACGACACGCCCTCCATGGTTTCGCCCATGCGCGCGAACGCCTGTTGGGATTCACCCTCCAGCTGGCTGGGTTCGATCAGGCGCAGGCGCGGGCTAGCGCCGGGATGGAAGCGCGCGCGCCAGTTCAGCTTCGAGCTGGAGAGTTGAACATCGAAAGCGTAATCGGCGCGCGCGGCCTGCGTGGCGGCGACGGCGGCGGCCAGCGCCGTAGCAGGGGGCCGGGGTTGCTGCGCCAGCGCCGCCGCGCCGGCGAAGAGCGCGCACGTCAAAGCGAAAATCTGCACCGGGCGAAGCATGGCCTGATGCTGCCATGCGGCGCGATCGGGCTCAATCGCGCGGCGCGTAGGCGGTGACGCGGATTTCCACGCTGGCGCCGTCGGGCAAGAGCCGGTCAATGTCGATCGCGGTCCAGGCGGGGTAGGGCGCGCTGACGTAACGATCCTTGACGGCGGAAAAGGCGGCGAACTGGCTGGGTAAATCGGTGTGGTAGGTGGTCATCTCGACCACATCGGACCAGTCTGCGCCTGCGGCGGCGAGCAAGCCGGCGATGGCGTGGAAGGCGCGGTCGTAGCCGGGATCGTCGCTCTCCTCGCCGGGCGCGCGTCCGGCCGGCACGCCGGAGACGAACACAAAATCACCGGCGCGCACTGCGGGGGTGTAGTGGTAGTCGTCGCGCGCGCGTTCCCAACCGGGGGGCGTGATGTGTTCGACCGGGGCCGGTGTTTGCGCTTGGGCGGCGCAGGCGGCGAGAAGGGCGGCAAGGGCGAGCACACAAAGACGCATGCCCGCTTGTAGCGGCGCCAGCCGGGGCCGCACTACATTGTTGCGATGGATCAGCCCGGCCTGCCGACAGAATTCGACGCATGGTTCGCCGCGCGGGGCTGGCGCCCGCGCGCGCATCAGCTCGAACTGGTGCGCAGGGCCGAGACCGGGCGCTCGACCCTGCTGATCGCGCCGACCGGCGCGGGCAAAACGCTGGCCGGATTTCTGCCGAGCCTGATCGAACTCGCGCCGCTGTCGTGCGAAAGCGCCCAGCGTCCGCACCGGCTGCACACGCTTTATGTCTCGCCGCTGAAGGCGCTGACGACGGATGTAGCGCGCAACCTCGATACGCCGGTGCGCGAGATCGGCTTGAAGCTGCGCATCGAAACGCGCACCGGCGACACGCCCGCCCATAAGCGCCAGCGCCAGCGCGCGCATCCGCCCGACATCCTGCTGACGACGCCGGAGCAATTGAGCCTGCTGATCGCCAGCGAGCACGCGCGTGTGTTCTTTGAAGACCTGCGCACGGTGGTGATTGACGAAATTCACGCGCTCACCGCGACCAAACGCGGCGATTTGCTGGCGCTTGCGCTGGCGCGGTTGCGGCGCTGGGCCCCTGCACACCGGCGCGTGGGCTTGAGCGCGACGGCGGCGGATGAGGGGGCGCTGGCGCGATGGCTGGTGGAAGGAGGCGATTCTGACCTGGTGGTGCGCGCCCCGCCGGGCGCGAGGCCGGTGATCGACGTGCTCGATTCCGATGCGCGCATTCCCTGGGCGGGCCACACTGCGCGCCACGCCATGCCGGAGGTTTACGCCGCCATCAAGCGGGCGAAGCTGGCCCTGGTGTTCGTCAACACGCGGGCGCAGGCGGAGATGACGTTTCAGGAATTGTGGCGCATCAATGAAGACGCGCTGCCGATTGCGCTGCACCACGGCTCGCTTGATGTGGGGCAGCGGCGCAAAGTAGAAGCGGCGATGGCGGCGGGCAGCCTGCGCGCGGTGGTGTGCACGTCCACGCTCGATCTCGGCATTGATTGGGGTGATGTTGATTTGGTCATCCAGATTGGCGCGCCGAAAGGATGCGCGCGGCTGGTGCAGCGCATCGGGCGCGCCAACCACAGGCTGGACGAACCTTCCCGCGCGCTGCTCGCGCCCAGCAACCGCTTCGAGGTGCTGGAATGCCGCGCGGCGCAAGAGGCGGTGGCGGCGGGCGCACTCGATGGCGCAGAGCCGCGCGCGGGCGCGCTGGATTGTTTGGCGCAGCACATCATGGGTTGCTGCTGCGGCGAGCCGACCGACGCCGATGAGCTTTACGCCGAAGTGATTTCGGCCGCGCCATATGCAGGCTTATCCCGCGAACAATTCGACCGTGCTTTGGATCTGGTCGCCACTGGCGGTTACGCGCTCCGCGCTTATGATCGCTACCGGCGCATCGTGCAGGATTTGCAGACTGGAAAGTGGCGCGCGCGCAATGCGCGCGTGGCGCAGCAGCATCGCATGAATGTGGGCGCGATTGTGGAATCGGAAATGCTGGATGTACGTCTTGCGGTGCGCACGGGGGCGCGCCCGCGCCCCGGTACGCCGCGCAGCGAAGCGCCAAAGCCAATGATGGCGGGACGGCGCTTGGGGCAGATCGAGGCGTATTTCATCGAGGGGCTGACACCGGGCGATACGTTTCTGTTCGCAGGGGAAGTGTTGCGGTTGATGGGCGTGCAGGGCTTGGATGCGCTGGTCGTGCGGGCGTCCGGGGAGGAGAACCCAAGCATACCTTCTTATGCTGGCGGAAAATTTCCGCTTTCGACCTTTCTGGCTGAGCGCGTGCGCGAAATGCTGCACGATCCCAGGCGCCAGAGGCAGCTGCCGCCGCAGGTGAAGGATTGGATCCGGGTGCAGAAACGCCGCTCGATCGTGCCGGCGCCGGATCAGATGCTGGTGGAGACGTTTCCGCGCGCGCTGAAGCATTATCTGGTGTGCTATCCGTTTGAAGGGCGCCTGGCGCATCAGACGTTGGGCGTGCTGCTCTCACGCAGGCTGGAGCGCGCGGGCAGGCAGCCGCTTGGTTTCCTCGCCAGCGAATATGCGGTTGCGGTGTGGGGGTTAAAGCCTATGGGCGACGTCGATCTGCCGGCGTTGTTCGACGAAGACATGCTGGGCGACGATTTGGAGGCGTGGCTAGCGGAATCCACGCTCATGAAGGCGACGTTCGCAAAATGCGCCGTGATCGCCGGAATGATCGAGCGCAACGCACCGGGCGCGGAGCGCAAAACCGGCCGGCAGGTCACGTTTTCGGCCGACCTCATCTATGACGTGCTGAAGCAATATGAGCCAAACCATATTCTCATGCAGGCGGCCTTCGCCGATGCGGGGGAAGGCTATTTGGATTTGCGGCGGCTGGGCGCGCTGCTGCGGCGGGTCAGCGGGAAATTGGTGCATCGCGATCTTGATCACGTTTCTCCCTTCGCCGCGCCGGTGATGCTGGAGGTGGGGCGCGTGGGCGTGCAGGGCTCGGCCGAGGAGGCGATCCTGGAGGACGCCGCCGCGCTGATCGGCGAGGCGATGAGCTAAGCGCCCTTGCGTCAGCTTGCGCTTGGCGCGCGCGCGGCGCAGGTTGCTGGAAAAATCGGGGAGAGAATATGCGTATCGTCACCGCGCTTGCACTCGTTCTGGCGCTGGCTGGGAGCGCCTACGCACAAGCCACGGACGCCACGCGCGCCGCACAGGCGGCGGCGCAGCAAAGCTTGCCCTGGGCCGATCGCGAAGATGAGGCTTTCGCGACGCGTGGCTTTATCGCCGCCTGGGACCAGCCGCAGATCCGCGCCGCCGATGGGCGCGTGGTCTGGGATTTCACCGCCTATAATTTCCTGCAAGGCCCGGCGCCGGAGACGGTGAACCCCAGCCTTTGGCGCCATGCCGGTTTGCTGGCGCGCGCGGGGCTGTTTCAGGTGAGCGAGCGCGTTTATCAGGTGCGTGGGTTCGACGCCTCGAACATGACCATCGTGGTGGGCGATAGCGGCCTTATCCTGATCGATCCGCTGACGAGCATGGAGGTTGCGCAAGCGGCGCTGACGCTGGCGCGGCGCACGCTGGGCGATCGGCCGGTGCGGGCGGTGATTTATACGCACAGCCATGTGGATCATTTCGGCGGCGTGCGTGGCGTCGTCACGCCGGAACAGGTGGCGAGCGGTGCGGTGCAGATCATCGCGCCGGAGGGGTTCATGGAGCACGCGGTGACGGAGAATGTCATCGCCGGCAACGCCATGGGGCGGCGCGCGCTCTATCAGTTCGGCGCCAACCTTACGCCGGGGCCGGAAGGGCAGATGACCTCGGGCATCGGCCTCACGGTTTCGGCCGGAACCTTCACGTTGATTCCGCCGACGCATTCGATCACGCAAACCGGCGAAACGCTAACGATCGATGGCGTGCGCATGGAGTTTCAGCTGACGCCGGAAACGGAAGCGCCGTCGGAGATGAATATTTTCTTCCCCGATCTGCGCGTGCTTTGCCTGGCGGAGAACGCCAACGCCACCATGCACAACATTTTGACGCCCCGCGGCGCGCTGGTGCGGGACGCCAAGGCATGGGCGGATTATCTGACGGAAAGCCTGCGCCGCTATGGTGCGCAAAGCGATGTGATGATCACCAGCCACGCCTGGCCCCGCTTCGGCGGCGAGCGTGTGCGCGACTTCATCGCCAGCCACCGTGACGCCTACAAATACCTCCACGATCAAACCGTGCGGCTGATGAATGCGGGCTTCACCGATCGCGAAATCGCCGAACAAGTGCGCCTGCCGGAGCCGCTGGCGAGCCGGTGGTTCAACCGCGGCTATTACGGCACGATGATGCACAATTCGCGCGCGGTTTATCAGCGTTATATGGGCTGGTATGACGCCAACCCCGCCAATCTCAACCCGCTGCCGCCGGTTGAGGAGGGCGTGCGTTTCGTGCGCGCGATGGGCGGCGGCGAGCGCGTGCTGGCGGAAGGCCAGCGCGCCTATGACGAAGGCGACTATCGCTGGGCCGCGCGCGTGCTGAATCATCTCGTGTTCGCGGAGCCGGAAAACATGGCCGCGCGCCGCTTGCTGGCGCAGGCGCACCGGCAGATGGGCTTCCAGGCGGAGAGCGCGATCTGGCGCAATATGTATCTGATGGGCGCGACGGAGCTGGAGCAGGGTGTTGCGCCGCGCATCAATCCCCAGCAGAGCGCCGATCTCGTGGCGGCGACGCCGACGAGTTACATCCTCGATCTGCTCGCCGTGCGGCTGAACCCGGAGCGCCTGGGCGCGCGGCGGTTTGCGTTCAATTTGGTTTTCCCCGAGCGCAACGAAGCGTTCGCAGTGACGATCGCCAACGGCGTGCTGGTGCATGAAGCCGGCGTAACCTTGAGCGATGCGCCGACCGTGACGGCCGCACGCGGGGCCTTCCTGCAAGCGATGGCGACCGGCACGATGACACAGGCCGTGTTGGCGGGGCGGGTGCGCATCGCCGGTAACCGGCGCGCGCTGCAGGGGCTGGGCGATGTGTTCGACACGCCAGATCCGAACTTCGCTATTGTGACGCCGTAACGAATCCAGTCTGTTCGCCGGCATGCCGATGCTTTCCCGCCCCGCGCCGCGGCCGCCGCAATCTCCGCGCGCGGCGGTGCGGCGTGCGCCGCCCATGGCGATGGTGGGTGCGTGCGTCGAGATGCGGCTGGGCGACGCGCTGGTGACGGCGACGCCGGAAGGCGCGCTTTGGATCGGCGAAGCCCGGACGCTGATCGTTTCTGATCTGCACTTGGAGAAGGGCTCATCGTTTGCGCTGCGCGGGCAGATGCTGCCGCCCTACGAT